>JADLHM010000060.1 GCA_020848745.1 Deltaproteobacteria bacterium
CTCGCGAACTGCGAGAGGAAGTACTCGTAGACGCGGCCGAGCACGTCCTTGGCGCGGCTCGCTTCGTCGCCCACCTTGATGTTGCTGATCATGTCGATCAACTGGCCGAGGCGCGTCTTGTCGAGCGCAGGGCGGGCGTAGTCCTTGGGCAGCACGCCCTTGAGCGCCGGGTTGTCACGCTCGATGCCGGCCATGGCGTCGTCCACGAGCTGGCCGACGGTGGGCTGCCGGGCCTGGGCCTTCAGGTGCTGCCAGCGCGCCTCGGGCGGGACCCAGAAGATGCTCTGGGCGCGGTACTCGTCAGGGTCTTCGGGGTCGGCGCCCTTCTTCTTGTCCGCGACGAGCTTCGCGTGCTGCTCCTCGAAGGCGTCGGAGATGTACTTGAGGAAGATCAGGCCGAGGACGACGTGCTTGTATTCGGCTGCGTCCATCGAGCCGCGCAGGGCGTCGGCCATCTGCCAGAGCTGGGCCTCGTAGCCGACGGTGGCCCCGTCGTTCCTGGCCGCCCCCGCGATTCTCTTGCCTCTCGCCATCGGCGTTCCTCGATTCCTTATTCCGTCCGGTGGTAGCGCCGCTTCGGATCCTGCGGTCCCGTGCCGACCTCGCGCACGAGCCCGGTCGCGACGAGACGCGCGAGCCGCGTGCGCGTGGCGCGTGGGGTGAGGCCGATCGCCTTCGCGATCTCGCTGGTGAGCAATCCCTCGGACTCCGCCAGAGCGTCCACGATGGCCCGGTCGGTCTCGTCGAGAGCCGATGGCCCGACGCGCTCGGTGAAGAGGGTGACCCGAAAGCGCGTCCCGATCTCCTCGAAGACCGGAGGGGCGAGCCCCGCTTGGCGGCAGGCGCGCGTCATGCGCTGCACGCCGCTGCCCCACTGCTCGATCAGCCCGAGCGCGTGGAACACGCGCCCGATGACGCGATTGCGAAGCTTCGAGACACCGCGCGGGAGGTCCTCGATGGTGAGCCCGAAGGGCAGGAGGCCGGGGTTCTCGACCTCCAGGCGGTCGTCGAAGATCGCGATGCGAAGCGGGGCGCCACGCTGCGCGTAGTCGGCGTGCGCGACCGCGTTGATGACGGCCTCGCGCACGGCCACCGGCGGCAGGCTCCAGCGCTCGCGGCGGCGCACGGCGCCGATCTCGGCCCCGTGGAGCGAGTGCTTCTGCACGAAGGCGATCCCCTCCTCGATCGCCCGCACCGGATGGGACCGGATCTCGGCGCGGTCGAGGATGCGGCTCCGGTCGGTGCCTCGGAAGCGTCCGGTCTGGATCCAGGCGTCGGGGAAGTGGCGCTCGCGAGCCCGGCCGAAGAGAAGGATTCCGCCCGCGGTGGGCACCTTGCACCCCTGGTGGCGTGTCACGAGGCGGAGCGTTTCGAGATCGCGGCGACTGATCTTGCGGACGGGCGCGAACGACTCGGAAGCGGCTCGGAAGTCCAGCGCTTCCGAGTCGAGGTCCGGCATGGGCTGTTCGTCGAAGGCCTCGCCGCGCGCGAAGCGGCGAAGCTCCTCGACCAGCTCCCGGTCGGCCCGCCGGTTGGTGGAGCCCACGCGCACGTAGACGCCGCCGTCCAGCCCCTCGCGCTTGAGATAGTGGGGTCGGCTTGGGCTCGGGTGCACTTGCACGGCCAGGACCTGGGTGCGCCGCCAGGGCAGGATCTCGAGCTCTGGTACGAGCCGAGGGACCACGTGATCGGCGATCAGATTGGCCATCCGCTCCTCCAAGTCGAGCGGTTCGGCGACGCCGCGCACGTGGCCGGTCTTGTCCTCGACGCCGATGAGGAGCGTTCCGCCCGCGGTATTCGCGAAGGCCACGATCGTCCGGAGCGCGCCGTCCGGCGCGGACAGCTCGCGCTTGAACTCGAGCGTCTTGCCCTCGGGGCGCTTCAGCAGCTCGACGAGGTCCATAGTGCTCGGAAGTCTACTCAGAAGGCCAGGTCGTGTCCACGCTTCCGGGCAGCGGGCCCGGTGCGAGCACCCGATCGGGCGCTTGATCCTCGTCTCGGGGACGAAGCGCCCCCGATGCCCGGCCTTGGGGGCGTCTAACGATAATTGGGTGGTTCGCAGTAACCCGCTGCCGCAGCGGATCGCTGCGAGCTAGCGCGGGAGAATCGGGATCCGAGGATCTGCGCGGTATGAGCCGGAGTAGGCACTTGGCTCACGTTCTCTGGCGATCGTGTCGCGGTGTTGGCTTGCGGGGGACGGCGAGGTAAGCGCGCGGGGGTCGAGGGCTCGGGGGCGGAAGCGAGGCATCGGCGTCGCGGCCGGAGGATACAAGCAGGCCGTCCAGGGGAGAGCGCACGGCGCCGGGGCCCTGGTTGAGGACGTGGGTGTAGATCATGGTGGTCGTCACGTCACGGTGGCCGAGCAATTCTTGGACGGTACGGATGTCGTAGCCGTCTTCGAGCAGATGCGTGGCGAACGAGTGTCGGAGGGTGTGGCACGAGGCCGGCTTGGAGATCCCGGCGATGCGGACGGCCTCGTGGACGGCGCGCTGGAGAACGCTCTCGTGGAGATGGTGACGGCGCCACTGACGGGTCTCCGGATCACGGTACGTACGGGTGGCGGGGAAGACCCATTGCCAAGGCCACTCGCGGCCGGCGTTCGCGTATTTCCGTGCGAGTGCCTCCGGAAGGGCTACCCAGCCGGCTCCGGCCAGGAGATCGGCTTCGTGGCGGCGTCGTACTTGCTCGAGGTGTGACCGCACGAGCGGTCGGATCGCAGCGGGCAGCAGGGTGACGCGGTCCTTGTCGCCCTTCCCGCTCCGGACGACGATGTGGTTGGCCTCGAAGTCGACGTCCTTGACGCGGAGCCTGGCGCACTCGAGGACGCGCATGCCGGTGCCGTAGAGGAGGACGGCCATGAGTCGTGGCGTGCCGCGAACGTGCGTGAGGACGGAGCGGACCTCCTCGCGGGAGAGGACGACCGGGAGTCGGCGGGGCTTCGCGGCGCGCACGAGGTCGTCGAGCCATGGGAGCTCGACACCGAGCACCTGACCGTACAGGAAGAGCAGCGCCGCGAGCGCCTGGTTTTGCGTGGAGGCGCTGACCTTCGCCTCGACGGCTAGAAACGACAGGAAATGTGAGACCTCGGCGGCACCCATCGTCGCGGGATGGCGCTTGCCGTGGAAGAGGATGAAACGCCGAATCCAGCCCACGTAAGCGCGCTCGGTGCGGCGGCTGTAGTGACGGGTCCGGATCGCATCGCGGACCTGATCCAAGAGGCGTCGTGGCCGTGCCTGCACGTCGCGCTCGCGTACGTGTATCCACGCTGCGAGCGCGCCGGTCGCCACCGCTCCCTCGATCGTGGCCATGGCCCCGAGCTATAGGGCACGAGCCGGACACGGTTCAATCACGGAACGACGGTGAGCTGCCCCGGAACGATACGAGTACCGTCGGTCGCCTATTCCGGACGATCTCGAGGTAGCGCAGCACGGCCGCCGTCCAGCCGAGCTCGGCTTCGATCCCTGGGAGCCCGGTCGCCGCAGCGGAGTACGCCACGACTCCGATGCGCGCTTCCGGCGCATCGTCCGATCGGGTATCTCACAAGAGATGGCACCCACGGCAGCCGAAAGCCTTCGCGCGGTGGCCGCGGTCACGGCCCGCGATCGCCGACTGATCACCTGCGGCCGTGGCCGAGGAGAAGACATGCAGACGACCGGTGACAAGATCGGAGCGCTCACGGACGCGGCGCGCGCGCTCAACGCGACCGGCGTGCGCTTCGCCTTGATCGGGGGTGTAGCCGTCGGCATTCATTCCGGTGCACCGCGGGCGACGGCCGACGTCGACCTCGCCGTGCTGTCGGTCGTAGATCGTGCCGTCGTTCGCACGACGCTCGAACGGGCTGGCTTTCATCTCACTGGTGAGTTCGCGCATTCCATGAACTTCCGACACCTCAGCGGCGAGCCGGTCCAGCTTGCAATCGACCCCGGCTTCGACGCGATGATCGACCGTGCCGAGCCCTTCGCCGTTGGTGCGGACGATGTTCCGCTCGTATCTCGCGACGACCTGATCGCGATGAAGGAGCGGGCAGCGAGCGATCCGCAACGCCGCAAGAGCAAACGGTTTCGGGATCAAGCTGATGTCGAGCTGCTGCGCGGCGACGTGCCCGATCCGGACGAGGGTTGGTAGCCGTCGGCCTCCGTTCGCATCGCGGTCCGCGCGAGCCGAGGCGGGTCGGGCAAGTGCCGGATCGCTCCCGAGCGCGTGCTGCTGTCGCGAGTGAACGCGGGTCGCAACATGCTGATTCCACGAGTGCCGGAGGTCGGACTTGAACCGACACGAGGTTGCCCCCACGGGATTTTGAGTCCCGCGCGTCTGCCATTTCGCCACTCCGGCTCGCGAGCGGTGGGGCGCCTAGTTAGCGTGGGGATGCCGCGTAC
>JADLHM010000061.1 GCA_020848745.1 Deltaproteobacteria bacterium
AGCGCCGAGCAGCGCAAGGAGCAACCCGCAGGAATACCTGGAAGGTATTCCGAGGACGTGCGACGCCGCGATGCGACGGCGCTCTGAAGCCCGGCGACGGGAGGGGATTTTTTCACAGCCTCTCAGTCCGCCCCCGACGTACGGGTGTCCGGCGGCGCCCGGTCGGCGGCCTCGACGAAGGTCGCGTGCGCGAGCGAGCGCAAGCTCCCGTCCGGCGCCGGGACGAAGCCCGTGAGGGCGCGGTGCTTCACGACGACGTTCTCCGCCCACCAGAGCGGGACGATCGGCAGATCCGCGGCGGCGCGGCGCTGCACCTCGGCGTAGAGGCGGCGGCGCTCCCCGCGGTCCTCGGTCGCGCGCGCGGCCGCGACGAGGCCGTCCATCGCGGGGTCGGCGTAGCCGCCGCGGTTCACGCCGGCCGGTGGCCGCATCGTCGAGTGGAACATCCGGAAGTAGATGTCGGGGTCCCGGACCCCGACCCACGCGAGCGCGTAGAGCTCGAAGTTGCCGCGCTTGATGTCCTCGTAGAAGGTCGCCCACTCGTAGCTGCGGATGTCGAGGGCGAGCCCGAGCGTTCCGAGGTCGTGCTGGAACACTTCGGCGATCCGGCGGCGCAGCTCGACCGTCGAGGTCTTGTAGGAGAAGCGCCGGAGCGCTGCGTCCGCGTCGGCGCCGAGCCCGGCGGCGCGCAGCAGCGCCGCGGCGCGCGCCGGATCGTACGGATGGCGGGCGACGTCGCCCGCGTACGCCCAGTGCGACGGCGGCAGGAGGCCCGTCGCCGGCGTCGCCGTGCCGCGCAGCAGATGGCGGACGATCGCCTCGCGGTCGATGCCGGCCGCGATCGCGGTCCGCACGCGGCGATCGGCGAGGCGCGGGTCGCGGAGATTCAGGCCGAGATACTGGAACGTCGTCCCCGGCGAGACGACGAGCTCGAGAGCAGGCCGCGCCGCGAGCCAGGGCAGGAGGTCGGGGTCGAGCGCGTTCTGCACGAGGTGGACGCCGCCGTTCGCGAGCTCGAGGGCGCGGACGACCCCGTCGGGCACGACGCGGAAGCGCACGCGCGCGAGCCGGGGCGCCCCGTCGGGCGCTTCGCCCCACGGCGCGAGATCGACGCCGCCGCCGTCGAGCAGTCCCGCCACGCGAAAGGGCCCGGTGCCGACGACGGCCGCCGGCGCGACCGGCCCCGTCGTCGTGAGCCGGGCGGGCAGGATGCCGAGGCTCGTGCTCTCCAGGAACGACGCCGACACCTCGCGCAGGCGGAAGGCCACGGTCCGCGGATCGAGCGCCTCGACCGCGACGATCGCGGCGAGGGCTTCGCGCTTCGGGGAACCGACGGCGGGATCGAGCACCGAACGGTAGGTCGCGATCACGTCGGCGGCGGTGAGCGGCGTCCCGTCGTGGAAGCGGACGTCCGGGCGCAGGGTGAACTGCCACTCGAGCGGCGAGGGGTGCCGCCATGCCGCGAGCGCGGGGACGGCCTCGCCGCGCGCGTCGTGGGTGGTGAGGCCGTCGCTCACGAGCTCGGAGACGAGCGAGGAGTTCGCGTCGGTCGTGAAGCGCGGGTCGAGCGCCGTCGGCGCGCTCTCGAGCGCGATCACCACGGTGCCCGGCGGCGCGGCGGTCGCGGTCGGGCGGCCACATGACAAGACGCAGAGCAGCAGGCTCGCGAGCAGCGCGCCCGCGGCGCGCGCGTGACGCCCGTCGCGTTCCGCGATGACGAAACCGCGTTGACACTTTTTTCGATCGTGCCATACGATCGTTGACCGTGACGGTGAACGAGAGGGCGGCTCGTGATCGCGCGTAGCGTACGGCGCTCGTTCGTCGCGCTCGTCGCCCTCGTCGCGACCGCCGGCGCGAGCCAGGCGAAGCCGCCGTCGCTCTTTCCGGAGCCCGCCGCGCTCCGCGCCCAGGTCGCTTTCTGGGAACGGATCTTCGGCGTCTACTCGAAGCACCAGATCGTCCTGCACGATCCCGAAAACCTCGCCCGCGTCTACAGCGTTCTGGACTTCCGCGATCGCGCGGCCGCCGGCGAGAGCGAGCTCGTGCTCGAGCTCGCCGAGCGCGACGCCGTCGCACAGGAGCGGGAGCGCATCCGAGGAGTTCTTCTCCGCCTCGACGCGCGCCAGGGCAACACCGGTGGCCTCGACGACGACGAGCGGAAGCTATGGGACCTCTTCGGGAAAGACAAGGATCCGAAGCGGTTCGCGCTCGCCGCCGACGCCGGACGCATCCGGTCGCAACGCGGGCTCCGCGAGCGGTTCGCCGAGGGCGTCCGCATCTCCCGTCGCTACCTCGCCGAGATGGAGGAGGTCTTCCGTCGCGAAGGCCTGCCGGTCGAGCTCACGCGCCTGCCCCTCGTCGAGTCGTGCTTCGACATCGAGGCGTACTCGAAAGTCGGCGCCGCCGGCATCTGGCAGTTCATGCCGTCGACGGGGCGGAACTACATGGCGATCGCCGGAGTGGTCGACGAGCGCCGCGATCCCCTGCGGGCGACGCGCGGCGCGGCCCTCCATCTGAAGGAGAACTACGAGGTCCTCGGCAACTGGCCCCTCGCGATCACCGCCTACAACCACGGACGCGCCGGGATGGCGCGCGCGGCGCGCGAGACGGGGACCGACGACATCGGCAAGATCGTGAAGCGGTACCGCGGGCCGCTTTTCGGGTTCGCCTCGCGGAACTTCTACGCCGAGTTCCTCGCCGCGCTGCACGTCGAGCGGCGCTACAGGGACTACTTCGGCGAGCTGCAGTTCGAAGGGCCATTCGTCGGCGACGAGGTGCGGCTTTCGGAGGCGCTCGCAGGACACGTCGCCGCGAGCTGCGCCGACGTCCCGCCGGCGGAGCTCGCGGCGCTGAACCCGGCCGTCGACAGCGCGGTCTTCCTCGGCGGCGGCAACATCCCGCGCGGCTATCTGCTGCGGGTGCCGCAGGGCACCGCGGGGGCGTTCCAGCAGCGCCTCGCGCAGATCGCCGCCGACGCGCGGATCGTCGCGGTGCGGTCGGGACGCAAGGCCGACGGCAGGAGCGTCGCGGTGCGCGCGACGCCGCGCGGTGCCGCCGGCGGCGAGGTCGCCGCGCGGACGCATACCGTCAGGCGCGGCCAGACGCTCTCGCACATCGCCGAGCGCTACCGCGTGCCGGTCGGCAAGCTGCGCGACGCGAACCGCCTGCGCGGGAACTCCGTGAAGGCGGGGCAGGTCCTGAGGATCCCGACGGGCTGAGCCCGGCGCGGCGCCGCCGGACGGCGCGTTCCGGAGCCCGCCGGTCCGTCAGGCCTCCGGGGGACGGGTCGCGGTCTCGGCTCCGGCGCTGCGCGCCCGCTTCGCCGGCGGGGCAGCGGCGCGCTCGGCTTCGAAGGCGCCGGCGCGCGAGCCGTAGGTGGTCGCGTAGACGTGGGTGAACTCGGCGCCGAGGAAGAAGACCTGCGCCGAATAGTAGACCCACACCAGGATGACGACGAGCGACCCGGCGGCGCCGTACACCGATGCGACACCGCTCGAGCCGAGGTAGCGTGCGAGCGCCCACTGTCCGACGCTGAAGAGCGTGGCGGTCACGGCGGCGCCGACGCCGACATCGCGCCACGCGACGGGCGTGTCTGGCAGAACCTTGAAGATCATCCCGAACATGAGGGCGCTCGTCACGAGCGCGAGCAGGTGCTGCGTGTAGAGGAACGTGCCGAACCACGTTTGTACCGCGGCGGCGATCGCGTGCAGGACGAGCGATACGATCAGGAGGAACCCGATGCCGACGACGAGCGCGAAGGAGCGGAGGCGGGCGAGCACGATACTGGCGACGCCGGCGTCGGTCGTGGGCACGCGCCAGATGCCGTTCAACCCGGATTGCAGCTCGCTGAAGACGGCCGTCGCGCCGAGCAGGATCGTGACGAGGCTCGTGGCGGCGGCCACGCCGCCCGCGCCGGGCTTGCGCGCGCCTTCGAGGAGGCCGCGGACGGCCGCCCCGCCGTCGGGGCCGAGGACGTGCGAGATCTGTTCGATGATCTGCCGCTCGGCCACCGCCGAGTCGACGACGAGGCCCGCGACCGCGATCACGACGATCAGGAAAGGCGTCAGCGAGAAGACGGTGTAGTAGGCGAGCGACGCGCCGAGGCGCATGGCGTCGTCCTCCCACCAGCACTGCAAGGTCCGTCCGAGCAGTCGTCCGAGGCCGCGCACGGCGAGCGATATAGCGGAACCGCCCGCGCCGTGCCGAGGGGGCGCGGCGGCGCCGGGAGACGCTCGGGTGTGGCCCGCGCCGCGCGGCGGCTCGCCTCGCGAGCGACTCGATCGGCGCCTCGACCCGTCGCGATGCTCCTGCGCGGCTGCGCGCACGTCCTGCCCGGCGATCCGCCTTGAGCGGCGGGGCGGCCGATAATAGGGTGACCGGGCGTGCCATATTACCCGGCGTATCTCGACCTGCGTGGGCGTCCGTGCATCGTGATCGGGGGCGGAGAGATCGCCGCGCGCAAGGTCGCGTCGTTCCGCGAGGCCGGGGCGCGCGTGACGGTGGTGAGCCCGACCCTCACCGGGGAGCTCCGCGGGCTCGCCGACACGCGCGCGATCGTCCACCACGCCCGCGCGTATCAGCGCGGCGACCTCGACGGCGCGTGGCTCGCCTGCGTCGCCACCGACGACGAAGCCTTGCATGCGGCGATCGCGGCGGAGGCCGCGGAGGCGCGCGTCTTCCTGAACGTCGTCGACCGACCGCGCCTCGGCGGCTTCATCGTCCCGGCGGTGGTGCGCCGCGGCCCGGTGCGCGTCGCGGTTTCGACGGGGGGCGCGAGCCCGGCCCTCGCGAAGCGGCTCGCGCGCGAGCTCGACGCGACGCTCGGCGCCGAGTGGGGCGTCGCGGCGCGCGTCCTCGGCGCGCTGCGCGCGCGGCTCGACGCCGGCGACGCGTCGGCGCGCGGCCGGATCTTCTCGGCGCTCGCCGACGCGCCGCTTCTCCGCGCCATCCGCGAGCGCGACGCGGCGCGCGTCGAGGCGCTCCTGAGCGAGCACGTCGGGGCGCGGACGACGCTCGCCGAGCTCGGCATCGACCTCGCGCCGGGGGCGGATCGCTAACCCCATGGACCTCCTGCTGCTGAAGGTCGCGCTCGTCGCCTATCTGGCCGCCACCGTCGGCCTGAGCCTGCACCTCCTGAGCCTCATGCCGGCTGCGCGCCGGATCGGCACCCTCGCCCTCGCTGCGGCGTTCGCGGCGCACGGCGCGAGCATCCTCCTGCGCTCGATCGCCGCGGGCTATCCCGCCTTCACGACCGAGTACGAGGCGCTGTCGTTCTTCGCCTGGCTCACCGTCGGCGTCTATCTCGGGGTGCAGGTGCGCTACCACCTGCCCGCCGTCGGCGCGGTCGTCGCGCCGCTCGCCTTCACGGTGACGCTCGCGTCGTTCGCGTTCTACGCCGGCGTGCGCGAGCTGCCCCCGAACCTCCGGAGCGCCTGGCTGCCCGTGCACGTGACCGCCGCCTTTCTCGGCAACGCGGTGCTCGCGCTCGCGTTCTGCGTGAGCCTCGTCTACCTCTTCCGGGAGCGGCAGCTGAAGGAGAAACGCATCGGCGGACTCTCGAGCCGGCTGCCGTCGCTCGAGGCGCTCGATACGCTCAACTACCGCGCCCTCGCCTGGGGCTTCCCGCTCCTCACGCTCGGCATCGTGACCGGCGCGCTCTTCGCGAAGCACACCTGGGGACGGTTCTGGTCGTGGGACGAGCGCGAGATCTTCTCGCTCATCACCTGGGGCGTCTACGCCGGGCTGCTCGAGGGCCGCATGGTGGTCGGATGGCGCGGCCGGCGCGCCGCGACCGTCACGATCCTCGGCTTCGCGGTCCTCTTCGTGTCGTTCGTCTTCGGGCACATGATCTTTCCCGGCAAGCACGGAGGGAGCTTCGACTGAGCGTGACGCGCGACCTCTGCATCGTCGGCGTGAACCATCGCACCGCGCCGGTCGCGCTGCGCGAGCGTCTGGCGTTCCCGGCGGACGGGCTCGCGACGGCGCTCGGCGAGCTCAAGGCGGTGCCCGGCGTGAAGGAGGCGGCGATCGTCTCCACCTGCAACCGCGTGGAGGTGGTGACCGGCACGTCGGTGCCGACCGCGATGGTGGCCGGCGAGGTCGAGTCGTACCTCGAGCGCGTACGCGAGGTGGAGCGCTCGGCGTTCGCGCCGCACCTCTACGTCCACCACGGTCGCGACGCGATCCGGCACCTCTTCCGGGTGGCCGCGAGCCTCGACTCGATGGTCGTCGGCGAGCCGCAGATCCTCGGCCAGATGAAGGAGCAGTACGTCGCGGCCGCGGCGGCCGGGACGTCGGGCCCGGTGCTGCACAAGGCGTTTCACCGCGCCTTCACGGTCGCGAAGCGCGTCCGCACCGAGACCGCCATCGCCAGTAAGTCGGTGTCGGTGGCGTCGGTCGCGGCGGATCTGACGCGCACGATCTTCGAGACCTTCGAGGACAAGACTGTGATGCTGATCGGCGCCGGCAAGATGAGCCAGCTCGTCGCCCGGCACCTCCGGGCACGCGGCAGCGGCGACATCATGGTGACGACCCGCACCTTCGACAACGCGGTCGCGCTGGCCCGCGAGTTCGGCGGGCTGCCGATCCCGTTCGAGCGCCTCGGCGAGTACCTGAAGCACGCCGACATCGTCGTCGGCTCCGCGGGCGCCGTCGACCACCTCGTCGGCCCGCAAATCGTCCAGGAGGTCCTGCGGGCCCGCAAGCAGCGGCCGATGTTCTTCATCGACCTCGCCGTTCCCCGCAACTTCGACCCCGCGATCAACGAGCTCGACAACGTCTACGTCTACGACATGGACGACCTCGCCCGCACGAGCGCCGACAACACCGGCGAGCGCGAGCGCGAGGCGCTGCGCGCCGAGGCGATCATCGAGGACGAGGTCGAGCGGTTCGTGCGCTGGCTCGCCGGCCTCGACGTCGTACCGACGATCGTGGCGCTGCGGGAGAAGGTCGAGACCATTCGCAAGGCCGAGCTCGAGAAGGCGCTGCTGTCGCTCCAGGACGCGGCGCCGCGCCACCGCGCGCTGCTCGACGCGCTGACGTCTTCGATCGTGAACAAGATCCTGCACGGGCCGCTCGCCTCCTTGAAGCGCGAGGGCGCGCCCGACGACCCCGACCTCGTCGCCAGCGTCCGCCGCCTCTTCGACCTGCAGATCCCGCAGGCGCCGGTCGCGGACGAGCCCGAGGAGAAGACGTGAGCGCCGACCCGCTTCGTCTCGGCACGCGCGGCAGCGCGCTCGCGCTCCGCCAGTCCGGCATGGTCGCGGCGGAGATCGAGCGCCGCGGCACGCCCGTCGAGCTCGTCACGATCCGCACGAGCGGCGACGTCGCGACCGGGAGCCTTGCCGCGCTCGGCGGCAAGGGCCTCTTCGTGAAGGAGATCGAGGAAGCGTTGCTGCGCGGGCGCATCGACCTCGCGGTGCACTCGCTGAAGGACGTCCCGGCGGTCCTGCCCGCCGGGCTCGAGATCGCGGCGACGCCTCCGCGCGCCGACCCGCGCGACGTGGTGATCTCGCCGTTCGGCGTCGGACTCGAACGGCTGCCGGCCGGCATGCGGGTCGGCACGTCGAGTCTCCGCCGGAGGGCTCAGCTCGCGGCGCTGCGGCCCGACCTCGGCGTCGTCGACATGCGCGGCAACGTCGACACGCGCCTGCGCAAGCTCGGGGCGGGCGAGGCCGATGCCATCCTGCTCGCCGCGGCCGGGCTCGAGCGCCTCGGTCTCGCGCCCGCCGGGCTCGTGGCGATCCCGGCGGCGCGTTTCCTGCCCGCGATCGGCCAGGGCATCCTCGCGCTCGAGGTGCGATGCGACGATGCGGCGGCGCGCGCCGTCGCCGCCGCCCTCGACGATGCCCCGACCCGCGCCGCCGCGACCGCCGAGCGTGCCTTCCTCGCGGCGATCGGCGGCGATTGCCACACGCCGCTCGCGGCGTATGCCGCCGTTCACGGCGGTCAGCTTCGCATGCAGGCGATCGTGGCGTCGGTCGACGGCCGCGAGATCCTCGGCGACGCCTTCGACGGGCCATGCGACGCGGCGGTCGACATCGGTACGCGGCTCGCCGAGGCCCTCCTCACGCGCGGCGCCGCCGAGCTCGTGGCGCGCGCCGGCGCGAGCCGTCCGTGAGCGTCGCCGGCCGCGTCAGCCTCGTCGGCGCCGGACCGGGCGACCCGGGGCTCCTCACGCTGCACGGCAAGCGCTGTCTCGAGGGCGCCGACGTCGTGATCTACGACGCGCTCTCCAACCCGAGCCTGCTCGCGTTCACCCGCCCCGGGTGCGAGGTGATCTTCACCGGCAAGCACGGCTCCGGCGTGCGCCTGACGCAAGCCCAGATCACCGAGGCGATGCTCGCGCACGCGCGCGCGGGCCGCTGGGTCGTGCGCCTCAAAGGCGGCGATCCGTTCGTGTTCGGCCGCGGCGGAGAGGAGGCGCTCGCGTGCGTGCGGGCCGGAGTCCCGTTCGAGGTGGTGCCGGGGGTCACGGCGGCCGTCGCGGCGCCGGCCTACGCGGGGATTCCGCTCACCCATCGCGACCACGCCTCGGTCGTGAGCTTCGTGACGGGGCACGAGGCCGAGCGCGAGGGCGACCGCGCCGTGCCGTGGGACGCGCTCGCGCGCCAGGGCGGCACGCTCGTGCTCTACATGAGCGTCCTGCAGCTCGCGGCCAACCTCGAGAGCCTGACGGCCGCCGGGCTCGAGCCCGCGACGCCCGCCGCGGCGATCCGCTGGGGCACGACCGCCCGGCAGCGCGTGGTCCGCGGCACCGTCGCGACGCTGCCGGCGCTCGTGGCGGCGGCCGAGCTGCGGCCGCCGGCGCTCGTCGTGATCGGCGGCGTCGTCGGGCTCGGCGCGGAGCTCGGCTGGTTCGAGCGGCGTCCGCTCTTCGGTCGTCGCATCGTCGTGACGCGGCCGCGCGGACAGGCGCAGGCGTTCGCCGCGCTCCTCGAAAGCGAAGGCGCCGAGGTGGTGTCGCTGCCGACGATCGCCCCCGCACCGCCCGAGTCCTTCGCCGCGTGCGACGCCGCGCTCGCCGACCTCGGCCGGTACGCGTGGCTGGTGCTCACGAGCCCGCACGGCGTCGAGGTGTTCTTCGACCGCCTGCGTGCGCTCGGCCGCGACGTGCGCGAGCTCGCGGGCGTCGCGATCGCGGCGATCGGTCCGGCGACCGCGGCCGGCGTCACGGCGCGCGGTCTGCGCGTGGCGCTCACGCCCGCCGAGTACCGCGCCGAGGCGGTCGCCGACGGCATCGTCGCGCGCGGCGTCTGCGGGAAGCGGGTGCTGCTCGCCCGCGCCGCGGGCGCACGCGGCGTACTGCCGGGACGCTTGCGGGCGGCCGGCGCGGTCGTCGACGACGTTCCGACCTACCGCACGGCCGTGCCGCCGGAGGCCGCCAGCGCGCCCGCGATCTTCGCCGGCTCGCCGCGTCCCGACCTCGTCACCTTCACGAGCTCGAGCACGGTCACGCACTTCGTGGGGCTCTTCCCGGGCCGCGAACCGAGTGCGGTGCTCGCGGGCGTCGCCGTCGGCTGCATCGGTCCGGTGACGGCGGCGACGGCGCGCGACCTCGGGCTCCCGGTCGACGTCGAGCCGAAAGCGTACACGGTGCCGGCCTTCGCCGCCGCGATCGTCGACTACTTCCGCGCGCATCCTCCCGCGTCGGCGTAGCGCCGCGAATCCTTGACAACTTCGACGCGGAGTCAGTAGGAAAACGCGGCTTCCGCGTGGGCGGGGTGGGGTTTCGCAGAAGGGGTCGGAGTCGATGCCTGACAAGATTGACGAGGCGGATTACACCCGCCGAGGCACGCTGAAGGTCGACCAACCGGTCGCCCTTCCCGAAGTCGTCGACGTCTTCGTCGCGGGCGGCGGACCCGCCGGAACCGCGGCGGCGGTGCGCTGCAAGGAGCTCGGACTCTCCTGCCTGGTCGTCGACTACGACGATCTGATGAAGCGCATCCGCGACTACCCGAAGGAGAAGCAGATCCTTCCGAGCTACGGGGGCGGCGACAAGCTCCAGTTCCCGGCCGGTGGCCCGATGCTCGCGGCGCTCGCGTTCGACGACATCGACAAGGACGATCTCGTGAGGGTGTGGAAGGCCAAGTACAAGGAGTACGGCCTCACCGCGAAGATCGGCCACGAGTTCACGGGGCTCGACCGGTTGCCCGAGGGCGCGTGGAGCGTGCGTACGTGGAATCACCGGACCGGGGAGGAAGAGCGCTACCAGGCGCGCAACGTTCTCCTCGCGATCGGCGCCGGCGTGCCGCGCCGCTTCGACATCCCGGGCAACACCGACGGCATCGCGTTCCGTCTCGACGACGCGAAGGACTACGTCGGGAAACCCGCCCTGGTGATCGGCGGCGGCACGTCCGCGGCGGAGGCGGTCATCGCCATCTCGGGCGTCAAGACTGCGGCCGAGGACCAGACCGCGGTCTACTGGTCGTATCGCGGCGGCAGCATGCCGAAGGTATCGAAGGCGCTCTCGGACGTCTTCTTCACGGCGTACATCGGGAACGGCAACGTTCGCTACCTCGCCTTCTCGGAGCCCGTGGCGGTCGTCACCTGCGACGACAAGCTCGACTACCTGTCGGTGCGGATCGATCGCAAGGTCTCTCAAGGCAGGCCGTGCGAGACCGTTCATCTCGAGTTCTCGAAGGACCAGGTGGTGGCCTGCATCGGCGAGGACCTGCCGGTGAAGCTCCTGCAGGGCTGCGGCATCAAGATTCCGCTCGTCAACAACCGCCCGCAGATGCTGGTGAACCACGACGGCGAGGTGTCGCTCACGGGGGTCTTCCTGGTCGGCGACGCGCGCGGGCCGAAGTACCTCCGCTGCCGCGACTTCGGCGACTCGAGCTCGTACGAGCAGGTCGTCGAGAAGCGCAACATCAAGGCCGCCATGGTCGACGCGGTGAAGGCGGTCGAGGTGATCGCCGCGCGCGCCGGCATGGACGTGCCGAAGTCCGACGTGGCGCCGACGGCGGCGCCCGCGCCGCCGAAACCGGCGGCGGCGGCCGCGAGCGCACCGCCGCCCGCGGCCGTCGTGCCGCCGGCGCCGGCGCACGCCGAGGCCGCCAAGCGTCCGGCGAGCGAGGTGCAGCTGGTGAGCCTCCATCCCGACGACTCGCCGGAGGAGACGTTTCCGCTCACGAAGGATCGAGTCGCGATCGGCAAGAAGGCGCCGGACATCGCCTGCGCCGACGACGTCTACATGGCCGACACGCACGCGCTCCTCGCCCGCCGGGACGACGAGTACGTGCTCGAGGACCAGAGCGGCGGGGCCGGCGTCTGGCTCCGCGCCAGAGGGCAGGCGGGCCGGCCGCTCGCGGCGAACGATCTCGTCTGGATCGGCGCGCAGATCCTCATGGTCGTGAAGCAGGGAAGCGGCTGGGCCGCCATCCACTTCAACGCCGAGGGCGTGCAGCGGGAGACCTATCCGATCCCCGACAAGGGTCTCATCGTCGGCCGGGTCGAGGCCGTGTTCCTCGACAAGGCGGATCTCAGCCTGTCGCGGCGCCACGCGCAGTTCCGCATCGAAGGCGGGAAGCTCGGCATCTTCGATCTCGGCAGCAAGAACGGCACGTACGTGAAGCTCCTGGCGCCGGCCCCGCTCGCGAACGGCGACGAGTTCCGGGTCGCGAGCAAGCGGTTCCGCTTCGAGCGATTCGCGCAGGTGTCGAAGCTCCCGCCGAGCGACGTCGTCGCCGAGACGTCGGTCGCCGCCGCGCCGGCCGCTGCCGCCGCCGCGCCGGTCGCTGCCGCGGCGGCCGCCGCCGCGGCGGAGCCGGCCGCTCCCGCCGCGGCACCGGCCGCCGCCGCGGGCGGCCTCGTCGCCGCGCTCGACTACGAAGCGTACAAGCTCACGATCCCGGTCGCGGCGGATCAGGACCTGCTGCACGCGTATTTCCACGAGCTCGTCACGCGCTTTCCCGATTGCAAGGTCGGCAAGGACGGCGCGCCGCGCGATCACCACGAAGAGCCGCTCGATTGGGAGTGCAAGATCGGCCAGTGCGGGCTCTGCACCGTCGAGATCGTCGAGGGCGCCGACAACTTCGTGCCCCCCGACCCGGGCGGCATGGAACGTCCCACCATCGAGAAGGTGCGCCAGCTCGACTGGGATCCCAAGAAGTATCGATTGGCGTGCGTCGCGAAGATCAAAGGTCCCGTGAAGTTGACGATTCCACCCGCCTGAGCGCGCGCATTCACGGAGGGTCCGGAGCCATGCGGAGAGCGGTGATGGGGGTGCAGTACGGGCGGTGGTCGGGATGGGTCGCGGCGGCACTGGTGACCACACTGGCCGCGTGCGGCGGCGGCGCCGGGCAGGGCGAGGGCCCCGACTCGGGTCCCCCGCCGGCGGCGACGGCGCCGAGGCTCGAGCGCGACGAGGTGCGTTCGCTCATGGAGCACGCGGCGCGGGCGGTCGACCGCGATCTGGTCGTCGCCGTGAGCGATCGCCGCGGCGTGATCCTCGGCGTCGGCGCGAACTTCGCGATCGACGCGACGGCCTGCGAAGCGCCGAACCCGACGCCGGGCGCCGATTGCGCGGTCGCGAGCTTCGCGACCCAGCTCGCGCGCACCGCCGCCTTCTTCAGCGCCGACCAGACGCCGCTCACCTCGCGCTCGATCCGCTTCATCAGCGACATCCACTTCCCGCCGCGCATCGACAACACCGGCGCGGCCGCGCTCTTCGGCATCGA
This sequence comes from Deltaproteobacteria bacterium, assembly GCA_020848745.1. Lineage (NCBI taxonomy): Bacteria > Pseudomonadati > Myxococcota > Myxococcia > Deltaproteobacteria bacterium. The sequence continues at coordinate 12,681 of JADLHM010000061.1, forward strand.
GAACACGAACCGCGGGTGCAGCTTCGACGCGGCGCAGGGCGACGGGCTCTTCCAGGCGGGCCAGGTGGTCCCGCGCGCGCGGAGCCTCGCGGCGACGCTCGTCGATCTCGCCGGCGGCGCGCCGCTCGCTTGCGAGAGCGGCGGCTCGCGGTCCGGCTGTACGACCGGCATCGCGACGCTTCCGGGCGGCGTGCCCATCTTCAAGAGCGGGCGCCTGGCGGGCGGCATCGGCGTCTTCCTGCGCGGGGAGAGCCCGGGACCCGATTCCGAGGCCGCGCCCGAGGGCGACGTCGTGCTGCGCCGGCAGGACGGCGATCCGGACTTCGACGTCGGCGAGTTCGCGGCGCGCGCCTTCGCCGGCGACGTGAAGGCCGTGGTGCCGACGGTCGTCAACAAGGGCCTCGTGAACGTCTGCGCCCATGCCGAGATCGCGCGCCCCGCCTGCTGCACGGACCCGGTGGATCCCTGCACCTTCAGCATCCTGCCGAACGTGCAGCGCATCGATCCGGTGATCTTCATCGACGGCATCGAGGTTCCGGAGATCGCGAACGATCCCCCGGTCGAGGCCGGTGCGGGCCCCTTCGCCCGGACGCTCTCGTTCGTGATCGACCCGGCGGCCGCGCCCGCCTCGGGCATCGTTCCGGCCGGGTGGCTCGTCGGCCCCCGCGACTCGTCGCCGGGCGCCCGGCCGCTCGGTGCCGCCGAGGTGCGCGCCATCATCGACACCGGCGTCGTCCGGGCGCGCGAGATCCGCGCCGCGATCCGGCTCCCGCTCGAGGAGCGCACCGCGATGATGCTCGCCGTCTCCGACACGAACGGCGTGCTGCTCGGCCTCTACCGCATGGACGACGCGACCGTGTTCTCGATCGACGTCGCCGTCGCCAAGGCGCGGAACGTCATCTGGTTCAGCAACCCGGCGATCGACCCCGTCGACACGCTCGACAGCCCGGGCCTCGACGTCACCATCGGCGCGGCCTACGAGCCAGGCACGGCGATCACCAACCGCACGCTGAGCTTCGGCGCGCAGCCGCTCTTCCCGTCCGGCGTCGACGGGACGCAACCGGGCCCCTTCCGGCGCGTGTTCCTCTTCGATTCGGCGAATCCGTGCACCAACGGTCAGGAGCCGGAGAACGGACGGCAGAACGGCATCGTCTTCTTCCCCGGGAGCGCCCCCCTGTACCGCGACGGCGAGCTGATCGGCGGCTTCGGCGTCAGCGGCGACGGCGTCGAGCAGGACGACATCGTGACGAGCGCGGGCGCGAACGCGCCGCCGGGCTTCGAGCCGCCGGCGGGGATCCGCGCCGATCAGGTGAAGGTGCGCGGCGTACGGCTGCCGTATCTCAAGTTCAACCGGCAGCCCAATCAGTGACGGCGGGTCGCGGAGGCGCGAGGTAGGCGCGAGCACGGTCCGATGGCGAAGGACGGGGACGACAAGGGCTTCGACGAGCACACGCGGATCGGCGGCGCGCCGCCGAAGCTGCCGGGTATGCTGCCGGCGCCGCCGCCCGCCTCGTCGGCGCCGCCGGCGCTCGACGAGCACACGCGCGTGCAGTCGGCCCCGCCCCCGATGGCGCCGCGTCCGGCCGCGCCCGCGAGCCCGCCGCCGGCGGCCCCGGCCGCGGGCGGCGACTTCGCGGAGCGCACGATCCTGCTCTCCGACCTGCAGCCGCAGGGGGCGGCGCCGGCGCGCCTCCAGCGCATGCAGCCGCCGGGGCGCTCCGACATCGTCACGCTCGATCGTACGCACTATCTGATGGGCCGGCTGCCCTCCTGCGACCTCCGACTCTACTCGCAGACGGCGTCACGCGAGCACGCGCAGCTGACGGCTCGCGACGGTCGCTGGTACCTCACGCCGGTCACCGGAAAGGTCGTGCTGGTGAACGGCACACAGGTGAAGGAGGAAGTCCCCTTGACGCACAAAATGCGACTTCAGCTCGGAGGCGACGAGCTGCTCTTCCTCGACGAGAGCGGTGCTCCGGCGGTGCAGGAAGGACCGGCGGCGGGCGCGGTGCCCGGCGCCGATCGCTGGCTCGTGATCGCGATCGGGTTGCTGGTGCTGGCGGCGGCGCTGTGGATGTGGGCGGACCGGTGATGGCCACCCGCGCGCGCTACGACGTCGCCCCGTTGGTCGCCTGCGCCGTGCTCGCGTGCGCGTTCGCCGCGCCGACGGCGCGCGCCGAGGACGCTCCCGGCGGCGGACCGAGCGTTACGATCGAGAGCCCGGCGGTCGGCAGCAACACGCCCGCCACCGAGCCCTTCGAGGACCGCTGGCGGATGGAGCTGCCGCCCTATCAGCTCAACGCCAAGGGCCACTGGTGGGATCCCTACAACCAGAACGTCCTCAAGGGCGACATTCCGATCCTCGGCGAAGACATCTTCCTGAAGCTCACCGGCATTTCGAAAACGAGCGTCGAGGGTCGCGGGGCTCCGTCGCCGAGCGGGGTCTCCACCGAGGACCCGAGCAGCTTCGACTTCTTCGGGAACCGCAACGCGATCCTCTTCGATCAGAAGTTCGTGACGCGGTTCGAGCTGCAGAAGGGGCAGACCTCGTTCAAGCCGTTCGAGTGGCAGATCGTCCTCGAAGGCGCGTACGACGTGAACCTGCTCGCGACCGGCGAGAACGGCATCGTCGACCCCGACGTCCGCGACGCGACCGACCGGCTCACGACCCACGCCGCGCTCCAGGAGGCCTTCGTCGAGATCCACCTGGCGGACACCTCGGTGAACTACGACTTCCTCTCGACGAAGATCGGCCGGCAGCCCTTCAACAGCGACTTCCGGAGTCTCCTCTTTTCCGACGTGAACCAGGGCATCCGCTTCTTCGGGAACGCCAACTCGAACCGCTACCAGTACAACCTCGCCTATTTCTATCCGGCCGAGAAGGACACCAACTCCGACCTCAATACGTTCGGGCTCCGCGATCAGCAGATCGCCATCGGCAACCTCTACATCCAGGACTTCCTGAAGCTCGGCTACACGACCCAGTTCAGCTTCCACTATCTGAACGACGACGGGAAGGACGCCGGCTTCGTCTTCGACAACCAGGGCTTTCTGGTGCGGCCCGACCCGGTCGGCGTCGCGCGGCCGCACGACCTCGACGTCTTCTATCTCGGGTGGACGGGGGAAGGGCACCTCGGCTGGGTGAACGTCAGCCACGCCTTCTACCAGGCGCTCGGCCACGACACGTCGAACCCGATCGCGGGACGCGACGTGAACATCGAGGCGCAGCAGGTGTTTCTCGAGCTCTCGATGGACCGCGACTGGATGCGCTATCAGACGTCGGTCTTCTGGTCGTCCGGCGACAGCGACCCGCGCGACGACACCGCGCGCGGCTTCGACACCATCCTCGACAACCCGCAGATCATGGGCGGCAGCTTCAGCTATTGGCAGCGCCAGTCGATCCGCGTCACGGATCGCGGCGGCGTCGCGCTCATGCAGCGTAACAGCGTCGTGCCCGACCTCCGCAGCTCGAAGACCCAGGGCCAGCCGAACTTCGTGAATCCCGGCATCCTGATGGTGAACGTCGGCGCGACCGCCGACCTCACCCAGACGGTGAGCCTCATCGGCAACGCCACCTATCTCCGTTTCGTCGACACCGAGCCGCTGCAGCTCCTGCTCAAGCAGCCCGACGTCCGGCAGGACATCGGCATCGATCTGAGCCTCGGCGTCGAGTACCGGCCCTTCCTCAACAACAACGTCATCGTGAAGGGCTTCGGCGCGATTCTCCAGCCGTTCGGCGGCTTCAACGACATCCTGGAGAGCAACACGCTCTACCAGGTCGGCACGGAAGTGGTGCTGGTCTTCTGATGACGCCCATGCGGAGCAGGCGCGGCATGGGAGGGTGGACGATGAGCGATCGAACGCGATGGATCGGGGTCGGTTTGGCGATCGCGCTGGGGCTGGCGCCGCTCGGAATGCGCGGCGATGCGGGCGCCGACGACACCGTCGCGGCGGCGGCCGAAGCCGCGGGCGAGATCCCGGACAGCGCCCCGAAGCTCCTGCGCCAGACGCAGGCCGAGGCCGACGCCAAGAGCGTCGGCTGCCTCTCCTGTCACCAGGGCATCGAGCCGATGCACGTCTCGGGACAGGTGAACCTCGGCTGCGTCGACTGTCACGGCGGCAACGGGGGCCCGCAGGCTCGCGGAGCCAAGCCGGGCACCGCCGAGTACGCGGCGGCGCGGCAGGACGCGCACGTGGCGCCCCGGCGCCCCGACGTCTGGCGTGATCCGAAGAACCCCGACCGCATCAGCTCGGCGAACCCCGAGCGCAGCTACGCGGCGCTGAACGAGGAGTCGCCCGAATACATACGCTTCGTGAATCCCGGGGACCTGCGCGTCGCGCCGGAAACCTGCGGCGGGTGCCACCTGAACGAGGTGCACCAGGTCGAGCGCAGCCTGATGACGACCTCGGCGCTCCTCTGGGGCGGCGCCGCGTACAACAACGGCATCCTGCCGGCCAAGCGCTACATCGTCGGCGAGTCGTACACGAAGGACGGGAAGCCGCGGAAGCTCAACACCGTGCCGCCGCCGACGCCCGAGGAGCAACGCAAGGGCGTGCTGTCGTTCCTCCTGCCGCTCCCGGCGTGGAACGTCGCGCAGCCTCCCGATCCGCTGCGCGCTTTCGAGCGCGGCGGCAAGATCGACCGGTCGGTCGTATCCGAGGTCGGCAACCCGGGACTCGGCCCGCTCCCCGATCTCCCCGGCAAGCCCGACATGAAGTTCGGCACGCGCGGACTCGGGACCGATCTCCGTATCAGCGCCGGCGTGCTGAACATCCAGAAGACGCGGCTCAACGACCCGCACCTCTCCTTCCTCGGCACCAACGACCAGCCCGGCGACTACCGCTCGAGCGGCTGCACCGGCTGCCACGTGGTCTATGCCAACGACAAGGATCCCGTGCACGCCGCGTCGTACGCGAAGTACGGACACGACGGGCGCTACTTCGGCAAGGACCCGACGATCCCGAAGGACGAGTCCGGCCACCCGATCGAGCATCGCCTGACGCGCGCGATCCCGACGAGCCAGTGCATGGTCTGCCACATGCATCAGCCGAACTCGTTCGTGAACACGTTCCTCGGCTACCAGATGTGGGACTACGAGACCGACGGACAGCTGCTGTGGTCCGCGGAGCAGCGGTACCCGACGGTCGACAAGCCGTGGCCGCTGAACGTCGCGGACTACGAGCCGATGCACGCGAGCCTCCAGCACAACCCCGAGGAGGCGGCGGCGCGCGGGCTCTGGACCGACCGCGAGTTCCTGAAGAACGTCAGCGCGCTCAACAGCAAGACCAAGGAGACGACCTTCGCCGACTACCACGGCCACGGCTGGATCTTCCGCGCCGTCTACAGTCAGGACCGCAAAGGCAACCTGCTCGACAAGAACGGCAAGATCGTCGATCCGAACGATCCGAAGAAGTTCGACAAGGCGGTGCACCTGAAGGACATCCACCTCGAGAAGGGGATGCACTGCGTGGACTGTCACTTCCAGCAGGACGTCCACTCGAACGGCAAGATCTACGGGGAGTATCCCGACGCGATCGAGATCGGCTGCGCCGACTGCCACGGTACGGTCAGCACCTGGGCGACCGTCACGACGAGCGGCCCGGCCGCGCCGGACGGCGGTACGAGCCTCCTCACAGGCCTCACGCCCTGGGGCGAGCGCCGCTTCGAGTGGATCGGCGGCGAGCTCATCCAGCGCTCCATGTTGGAAGAGGGCAAGGAGTGGGAGGTGCCGCAGGTCGTCGACGTGATCGACCCGCTCTCCAAGCACTACAACGAGAAGGCGCGCCTCGCGAAGACGATGCGCGCCGACGGCAAGACCTGGGGCGACGTGCCCGAGAAGGCCGAGGCGCTCGCGCACGGCACCGACACGATGTCGTGCATCTCGTGCCACACGTCGTGGGTCACGAGCTGCTTCGGCTGCCACCTGCCGCAGCAGGCGAACTGGAAGATCGCGAAGAAGCACTACGACGGCGGCGAGACCCGCAACTGGACTTCGTACAACCCGCAGGTCCTGCGCCACGACATCTTCATGCTCGGCAGGCACAGCACGGTGAAGGGCCACACGATCGCGCCCGTCCGCTCGTCGAGCGCCGTCATCATCAGCACCACCAACGCCAACCGCGAGCGCCAGTACTACCAGCAGCCTCCCGTGTCGGCGGAAGGGTACAGCTCGCAGGCGTTCAACGCGCACTTCGCGCACACCGTGCGCGCCAAGGAGACGCGGCAGTGCGACGACTGCCACGTCTCGGCGAGCGGCGACAACAACGCCTGGATGGCGCAGGTGCTGACGCTCGGGACGAATTTCGTGAACTTCGTCGGCCGCTTCGCGTGGGTCGGCGAGGGCGGGCACGGCCTCGAGGCCGTCGCCGTGACGGAGTGGGACGAGCCGCAGGCGGTGATCGGCTCGAACCTGCACCGCATGGCGTATCCCGACAACTTCCAGAGCCACCTCGACCACGACCTCGAGCTGCAGGAGGCGTACGAGCACCCCGGGGTCGACCTCACGAGCCGCGCGGTCGACGTGCAGTCGGTGCAGCTCCGCGGCGAATACCTCTACGTCGCGAACGGCCCCGGCGGCTTCCGCGTCTTCGACGTCGCCAACACCGACAACAAGGGCTTCTCGGAGCGCGTCATCACCGCGCCCGTGTCGCCGCTCGGCCAGCGCGCCTACGTGAAGACGCCGTGGGCGACCGGCGTCGCGCTCCCGACGAACCAGCCGATCCACTACGGGCGCGAGCGCAACCCCGTGAACGAAGAGCAGCCGATGCACCCGCTCTACAAGTACGCCTACGTGAGCGACAAGGTCGAAGGACTCGTCGTCGTCGACGTCGACATGCTCGCCGACGGCGACCCCCGCAACAACTTCCTCGAGAAGGTGGCGAGCTTCAATCCGGACGGTGCGCTCGACGACGCGCGCTACGTCACGATCGCGGGCGAGTACGCCTACGTCCTCTGCAAGCGGGGGCTCGTCGTCGTGAGCATCGCCGACCCCGTGCACCCGAGGATCGTGTCCGAGGTGGGCGCGCCCGACCTCGTCGAGCCCCGCGCCGTGCAGGTCCAGTTCCGCTACGCGTTCGTGACCGACGCGCGCGGTCTCCGCGTCCTCGACGTCACGAACCTCGCCGCTCCCCGCTTCGTCGCCGCGCTCGACATCCCCGAGGCGGGCGACCTCACGGTCGCGCGGACCTATGCCTACGTCCCGGCCGGATCGCAGGGCCTCGCGATCGTGGACGTCGAGCGCCCGGCCAAGCCCGTCCTCTTCCAGATGTTCAACGCCAACGGCGCCCTCGACGACACGCGCGCGGTGCGGGTCGGCGGCACCGACGCCAGCATCTTCGCTTACGTGGCGGACGGGAAGAACGGCCTCCGTGTCCTCCAGCTCATCACCCCCGGCGAGACGCCCGGGAGCGCCGGGTTCAGCCCCGCCCCGACGCCGCGGCTCATCGCGACCCGGCACACCCACGGCCCCGCGCTCGCCCTCTCCCGCGGGCTCGAGCGCGATCGGGCGGTCGACGAGAGCGGCCACCAGGTGGCCGTATTCGGCCGGCTCGGCGCGCGGCCCTTCACCCGCTCCGAAATGGAGCGACTTTTCCTGCGCGGGGGCGAGGTGTTCACGGTCGCCAACGCCGCTCCCGGGAAGCCGCGCGCCTTCGTGCGGCCCGAGCTTCCCGAGGCGGGCATGGGGCCGATCGGTGGCCCGGTGGTGCAGCCGGCCGCGCCCGAGGAAGAGCGGCTTCTGCCCGGACGCCGCTAGCCCACCGCGACCCCGGGGAATTTCCGAGGCATCGCCTTTGTTTTTCGACTTGCGGTGGAATTTTTCCCTCCCCTCGGACAACCGACCTCTGCTAGGGTTTCCACCAGGTCGTCGGCGTCACCGGCGATCAGTGCCGATGCCAATGATTCTGCGCAGCCAACGCTGCGGTGCGCCTTGAAGCCGCCGGCCGAGCGCTGCTAGCGCGTGGATGCTGACGTCAACGTAACCCCTTGCCGAGAGAGGAGGCCCCCATAATGACGACCGGTCGAACCCGAGCGTCCATACTCGTTGCCGCGCTGGTCGCGGTCGCGCTGTCCGCGTCGTCCGCCGCCGCGCAACTGAGTGGCGACCGCCTGAAGTGCGTGCTGGCGAGCGCCAAGGCCTCCCAGAAGTACACCATCGGGAAGTTGAAGGTTCTCCAGAAGTGCAAGAACACGCACCTGAAGGACGGCACCTGCCCGATGCCGGATGGCGGCGCCCTCGCGAAGCTCGAAGGCAAGCTGTCGAGCGCGATCGGGAAGGCGTGCGCGCTCACGCCGACCGACTTCGGCCTGATGGGCTTCCCGGGGCCGTGCACCGATCCCAATCCGGGCGACGACTTCACGACCGCGGACCTGCAGCTCTGCATGCAGACCGCGCACGACGCGTTCGTGGCCGCGACGATGGACCTCATGTACGACGCGACCGTGCCCGGTCCGCTCGGCGGCGATCTCAAGTGTCAGGCCGAGGTCGCGAAGCAGACGATCGGCTTCTCCTCCTGTGTCCTCAAGAGCGTCTCGAAGTGCCGGGACGCGCTCCTCAAGGGCAAGCCGCTCGGTGTTCCGCCGGACTACTGCGCCACCAACGATCCCAAGACGTCCGCGGCGATCCAGAAATGCAACGACAAGCTCACGGCGGGCATCGCGAAGAAGTGCACCAATGCGCAGGTGTCCACGCTGAAGGTGTGCACGCCGGATCAGACGGACGCCGCGAGCGCCGCGACCTGTCTCGTCGATCAGGCGACCGTCTCGCTGGACGGGACCGAGATCACGGTGCCTCCCGATCTCATCGACTACGAGTACGCGGTGCGCGGCGGCCTCTGCGGCGACAACGTCGTGAACAATTTGAACGAGGAGTGCGACGGGATCGACGACTCGGTCTGTCCCGGCCAGTGCGGCACGCCGACGACCCCCGATGGCTTCTTCGCCTGCCTCTGCAAAACCAAGCCCCGCATGGTGATCGAGGAGTGGGCCGACGTCGGCTCCGACACCGACAACGGGTGGACGGGGCTGAGCGCGGACGGCTCGGTGGTCGAAGGGGGCGGATTCCTCGTCGACCTCTACGATTGCGACATGAGCGGCCTCTGCAACGCCGGGCCGAGCTGCAGCGTGGCGCCGCACTCGTCCTGCGCCGTCCCGGACAGCGCTCCTTCGGGGACCACTTCGGACTCGGTCTGTGCGGGTCTCGGCCAGGGGACGTGCCGCAAAGAGCGCACGGCCAACGGGCCGCACTGTTTCATGGACATCAACAAGAAGTGCGACGTGAAGAAACTGAAGGATCCCGTCTGCGACGCGCCGGGCGACTTCTGCGCGTTGAGTCCCCACGCCGCTCCGGTGGCGCAGGTGGCCGGCGGCATCGCCGTCTGCAACGTCAGCACCATCAGCGAAGACGTCGTCGGCACCGTGAATCTCGTGGACGGAACCTCGACGCTCAAGGTCCGTCAGCGGGCCGTCACGCATCAGGGCATCACGCAGGAGAAGCCCTGCCCGATGTGCGGCGGCTTCTGCGGCATCAACCGGAGGCCGTGCACGGTCGATGGGGATTGCGATCCGGGCTTCGGGCCGTGCATCAACGAGCCGGTCTGCAGCGACGGTGCTCGCAGGGACAAGGCGTGTCGGCGCACCGCGCCCTTCGGCGGCGCCGTACCGCCGTTCGGTGTCACCAGCGTCGACTGCCCGCCCGATACGGGCTTGCTCACGGCCGACACGGGCATCGGCCTCGACATCAACGCCAACCGGACCACGGGCACGACGACGTTGCTGCCGAGCTTCAACTGTACGGGTGTGGGGTGGACTGGTAAGGCCTGCCTCGGCGGCACGAGCGAGGGCCGGCCGTGCACCGTGGCCTCCGAGTGCCCGGGCGGCACCTGCACCGGGCAGTGCTTCTGTTCCGGCCAGCTACGTCCGAACGCGTGTGGCAAGGCTTGCGTCGGTGGCGCCAACGATGCCCTGCCGTGCACCGACGATTCGGAGTGCGACCCGCCGAACGGCTTCTGCCACGCCGGCGACTGTCGCGCCGACCCGTCGGACCTGGACTCTAACCAGGAAGGCGCGTGTACCAACGAGACCGATCCGCACGACCAATATTGCGTCCAGACCCCGCAGTGGGGATGCCTGACCGACGCCCAATGCCAACCCTCGCTGGCGTGCCCGTTCTGTGTCGCCGGCGATACCTGTCAGTTCCGCAAGCGTGCCTGCTCCGTGAACAGCGGCATCATCCGCATCGGAACGCCCGGTACCGTCACTCGCGAGACCGGGGCGATCTATTGCGTGCCGAGCAACTCGCCGACCATCAACCAGTCGGCCGGCTTCCCGGGCCCGGGCGCGTTGATCCAGCGCGAGACGATCCACGTCACGCCGTGATCGTCTGACGCCTCATTGTGACGAGGGGGCCGGTCCCGTACGGGATCGGCCCCCTCGCGTTTTCGCCACGGGGCGCCCTCGGATCGGTTGAGGGGATGGCACGTCAGCGGCATCAATTTTCCTACGTGTTCAACCACTGATGATGCATGTCGTTCTTTACGGCGGCGCAGCGTATGTGCAAACTCGGATCTGTAATCCTAGTTTGCTTGCGTGAGGGGGTCCCCCCTGATAACGCTTGCCGGGCGTGGCGCGGTTTCGTGATCGCACTGCTCGCGTCGTCCTCGAAGAGGCCGCCCGGACGTTTGCGGCTGTCGTTCTGACCGGACCACGTCAGTCGGGGAAGACCACCCTGGTGCGCGAGCTGTTCGGTGCGACCCATCGCTATTGTTCGCTCGACGACCCGGCGCTTCTCATGCGCGCGTCGGCGGATCCCAGCCTCGTTCTGCAGCAGTTCCCGCCCCCCGTCATCCTGGATGAAATTCAGTACGCGCCGATGCTCTTGCCGGTGGTGAAGCGTGAAATCGATCGCAGGCGCGCGGTGAAGGGGCAGTTCGTGCTGACCGGATCGCAGGTTTTTCCGCTCATGGCCGGAGTGAGCGAATCGCTTGCGGGTCGCGCGGCGATCTTGTCGCTGTTGTCGCTCTCGCTGCGGGAGTCCGTTGGTCTGCCCGACGGGGAGCGGTCGTGGCAGGACCTCCTCGGTACGGGCGCGGCGCCGCCGCGTCTCACGGGGGCGGTGCGGCTCAGCGAACAATTGCTGCGAGGCGGGTATCCCGAGGTGGCACTCGAGCCCGCCATGGTGCCGCGGCTCTGGCACGCAGCCTACGTACAAACCTATCTCGAGCGTGATGTCCGGGCGCTCCGAGCCGTCGGAGACCTCGGTGACTTCCAGCGCTACCTGACGGTGGTGGCGTCGCGCACCGGTGGGTTGATGAACCTCGAGGAGCTCGGACGCGATCTCGGACTGGACGGCAAGACCGTCCGCGCGTGGCTGGCGGTACTGGAGGCGAGCGGGCAGGTGCTGGTGCTGAAGCCGTACCACGCCAACGTCGGCAAACGCCTCGTCAAGCGGCCCAAGGTTTACTTCCTCGACAGTGGAACGTTGGCGTTTCTCCTGGGCGTCGATCGGCCGGAGCTGCTGCTCTCAGGGATCGCCGCGGGGCCCATGTTCGAGAGCGCCGTCCTCGGCCAGCTCCACCGTCTCCTCGTTCATCGCGGTCATCTGAGCCGGCTCTATTTCTGGCGCACGAGCGCCGGACATGAGGTCGACTTCGTGCTGGAAGACGGCCCGACGCTCATCCCGATCGAGGCGAAGCTCACGACGGCCCCGACCCCTCGCGATGCGTCCGGCATCGAGCGGTTTCAGGCGCTGTTCGGGAAGCGCGCGGGCAAGGGGTATGTCGTGTGTCTCTGTTCCGAACGCCATGCACTGACGCGTGGGGTGGAGGCGATCCCGCTGGGCGCGTTCTGAACCGCGCGGGTCGTTCGCGGAGCGCTGCGAGCGAGCCGCCGTGTAGACGTCGGATTCGAGCAGGGCCCGCAAACAGCTCGGAGGCATTTTCAGCGCAAGAACGGAGTCGCCCGACGCAGAAAGGCTTTCACAATGCCCGGACCACCTCCAAGCTGAACTCGCGCACGCGTCGAATGGCTCGGAAGTCGTCGCCGTCCGCCGTACAGAGGGTGGCTCCGAGCTGACGGGCCGTGAGGGCGATGAGCACGTCGTTTACGAGGGATGCCCGGCTCACCTCGCGTCCAGTCATTCGTAAGCCCTGAAGGACGAGCCCCGCGTCGTCGAAGACCGTCGGGGAGGGAGCAATCAGTCTCTCCGCCGCGGCATGCGTTCGGGCGAGCTGATCGAGCAGACGTCGCGCCGGCCGCGTTCGCGCTCCTACCCGGAGCTCCATCTGGACGACCGCGCTCAGGTGCCGGACGAATCCCGGGCCGATCATCAAAGCCTCGTGCCGCCCGCGATTGAACCAGTCCACGTAGAGATTGGTGTCCAGAATCACTTTCGTCAACGTCGGAACACGTCGTCGAAGCCGCCGACGTTCCTGCCGCGCTTGAGGACGCGGATCAGACGCTCTTCCGCGAGCACCATGTCGAGGGCTCGTTCCAGGGTTTCCTGCTCGGTCTTGGTGCCGAGCGCTCGGCGCGCCTGGTCGATCTTGCGCTGATCGAGCTTGAGGTGCTTATGGCGTATCGTCATGTACACAATCTAGTAGATCGTGAACACCGACCGCAACGCGATTCCGGCGGTACCGATACGAGCATCGGCTGCTGCGAGAGACCCGGGATCTCGAGCCCCCGAAGAGCATCCTCGGGGGCGGCACATCAGCGGGGGGATCACGCCCACTACGCCCGTCACTTCAGCTTCGCGCCCACCGCCGCCAGGCTCGCCGCGAACTGGTCCGGCTTGTATGCGAAGCGGTCGATGGCATCGAGCATCGTGCGCATGTCGTTCTTGATGGCGTCGCAGCGGCCGCCCCAGGCCGGACGGCAGAGGGCGCGGATCGCGAGGTAGGACTGCTCGGGACCGCCCGTCGTCCACCACCAGGGCGTGCTCGGGTTGTCGATGTCGACGCAGTTGGAGCTCTTCGAGCGGCTGAAGCCGAAGCGTTCGGCGAGCTTGGAGCGATCGCCGCTCGCGGTGACGCGGGCGAGCATGCGCCGCGTCGCACCCTGGTCGATCGTGCCGATCTGGCTCTCCAGCGAGCCGAGCCAGCCGACCATCGCGTCGGACTTCTGCTTGGCGGCTTGCGGGCTCGACGGGACGGCGGCGGCGACGCCGTTCCAGAGGCCGGCGAGCTCGTCACGCTTCCCGGTCGCGACGCCCGAGAGTACGGCGTCGACCATGAGGTAGTGGCCGCGCGCCTGGCGGAGCGCGTCGTCCACGAGCTTGTGGTGACAGGTGTAACAATTGCGGTCGGCGAAGTGAGGGAACTGATCGAGCGACTGGTAATTGCTGCCGTCGGCGCGTTCGGAGAGCATGCGGAGCGCGTCACGGAGCCCGATGACCTGACCGAGCGCCCAGATCGTCGGATCGACGCTGAACGCGCCGGCGGGCAGCTCGTCCTGGTCGTCCCAGTGCTTCATGATCTGCGCGTACGCCACCAGCTCGAACTGGAGGGGCGGGTGGCCGCCGGCGACGATCTCATGGTCGATTGCGACGTGGCAGCGGGCGCAATTGCGGGCGCGCAGCACGTAGTCGTCGTTGTCGTAGAAGCCCTTCGAGAAATACTGGCGCCGCGTCTGCGGCCAATCCTTCTGCGAGTGGGCTTCGAGCCAGAGCTCGGCGGGGCCGTGACAATGCTCGCAGGTGACGCCGTCGCTCTTCTTGTAGCGCCCGCCCGTCGTGGCCTGCGCGGCGGGGGCGTGGCAGGCGAGGCACTTCTCGCTCTGGGTCGCCTCGATGCCCATGTAGCGGGCGATCGTCTTGCCTTCGTCGGTCTCGAGGGTGCGGTAAGCGCGGGAATGGCGGTCGATGTTGGTGTTGATCCACTGCGTTCGCGCCGACTTCCACGGGCGCCACTTCGGGTCGGGCTTCTCGCGGCTCGGGAGACCGGCGCCGTGGCACGTCGGATTGCCGCAGCGGCCGTCGCCGAGGAACCCAGGGCCCGCCGCCGCGGGCGTCGCCGCCGTCAGGATCCCGAGGCCGACCAAGGCGATCGGGAGGAACGTCGTACGCATCATCCCCACCCTCGGCGCGCCGAGTAACACGCGCTACGCGCCGGCCGCAACCGGCACGCAGACTGGTGCGGCATCGGAATATCGCCTACAAGCGGCGCCATGAGCACCGTCCGAGCCTTCATGGAGAAGCACTTCCTCCACTTCAACAGCCGGGAGACGGTCGCCGCCGCGAAGGCGTACGAGGCCCACATCGCCGCGGGCGGCAAGATGCTGGTGGCTCTCGCGGGCGCGATGAGCACCGCCAAGCTCGGGCAGATCCTGAGCCGCATGATCCGCGCGGGCAAGGTGCACGCCATCAGCTGCACCGGCGCCAATCTCGAGGAGGACCTCTTCAACCTCCTGGCCTACGAGGAATACGAGATCATCCAGGACTGGCGCGCGCTTTCCGCGCAGGACGAGGCGGATCTCTACGCGCGCGGCTTCAACCGGGTGACGGACACGTGCATCCCCGAGACCGTCATGCGCCACGTGGAGAGCCGCCTCCTCGAGCGTTGGCAGCTCGCCTGCGAGCGCGGGGAGCGGAAGTTCGAGGCCGAGTTCCTCCACGATCTCTTCCGCGACGGCAAGATGGAGCAGTTCTACCAGATTCCTGCCGAGAGCAGCTGGCTCCTCGCCGCGTGGGAGAAGGGGATTCCGGTCTACGCGCCCGGCTGGGAGGACAGCACGACCGGCAACATGTTCGCGGCCGGCGTCCTGCGCGGGGCGATCCCGCATCACCAGTGCGTGAAGAGCGGCACCGAGCAGATGCAGCACCTGATCGAGTGGTACCTGGAGCACTGCGGGGTGAAGGAGGGGAAGCCGAGCGTCGGCTTCTTCCAGGTCGGCGGCGGCATCGCCGGCGACTTCGCGATCTGCGCCGTCCCGACCATCATCCAGGACCTGCAACGCGACGACGTACCGTACTGGGGCTACTTCGCGCAGATCTCCGACGCCGTGACGAGCTTCGGCGGTTACTCCGGTGCCGTGCCGAACGAGAAGATCACCTGGGGCAAGCTCGACGTCGAGACGCCGAAGTTCATGATCCAGTCGGACGCGACGATCGTGGCGCCGTTGATCTTCGCGTATCTCCTCGGCGACTGAGGCGGTCGTGACGGCGGGAGCGCTCCTCGTCACCGGCGCCGCCGGCTTCATCGGCGCGCGCTTCGTCGAGTCGTGCAATCGGCGCGGCGTGCCGCTCGTGTCGGTCGATCGTCCCGGGAGCTTCGTGGCGCGTCTCGAGCACCGCGGCCTCGACTTCGGCAGCATGGTGGACGTCGACGGGCTCGAGCGATGGCTCGCGGCGGAGCCGCCCGCGCTCGCCGGCATCGTCCACCTCGGCGCGTGCACCGACACGACCGAGATGGACGTCGACTACCTCCGGCGCGTCAACCTCGAGTACTCGCAGCGGCTCTGGCGCTGGGCGACGGCGCGCCGCGTGCCCTTCGTCTACGCGAGCAGCGCCGCGACGTACGGCGACGGCGCGAACGGGTACGACGACGACGAGGCGCTGATCCCGAAGCTCCGTCCCCTCAACCCCTACGGCGAGTCCAAGCGGCAATTCGATCTGTGGGTGCTCGGCGAGGAGCGCGCCGGCCGGATGCCGCCGGCCTGGAGCGGCTTCAAGTTCTTCAACGTCTACGGCTTCGGCGAGCGCCACAAGGGCACGATGGCGAGCGTCATCCTGCACGCCTTCGACCAGATTCGTGCCGCCGGCGAGGTGCGCCTCTTCAAGAGCTACCGGCCGGACGTCGCCAACGGCGAGCAGCGGCGCGACTTCGTCTACGTCGAGGACGTCGTCGCGGTCCTGCGGTTCGCGCTGGAACGCCCGCTCGCGCGCGGCATCTACAATCTCGGCAGCGGCACGAGCCGCACTTTCCTCGACCTCGCCCGCGCGACCTTCGCCGCGCTCGGCGCGCCCCCGAAGGTCCGCTTCATCGAGATGCCCGAGAGCCTGCGCGCGCGCTATCAGTACGCGACCGAGGCCCGGATGGACCGCGTGCGTGCGGCCGGCTGGACGACCCCGTTCACGACGCTGGAGGAAGGCGCGCGGCGGTACGTCGCGCGCTTGCTCGCGGCGTCGTAACGCCGTCCGACCCGAACGGCGTCCCGCTCCGGCCGCACGCCCGCTCCGACGAGGTCTCCGCCAAGGCCGCGTAACGCGTCGTCGCCGCGGCGAAATCGTTGCCCCGGCTCGCGCCTTCCTGCTAAAGACCGACCGACTTTTCGGTCCGGCTGGGAAGCGGGAGTGGGCGGGTGACACGACGACACGCCGATGGTCTCGAAGGCCAGTGGCTCTCACTCGAAGAGGTCGGCGAGCTCGACTTCTTCAAGAGCAGCAAGCGCGCGAAGCTGAAGCTTCCGACGCTGCTCGGGGCCGCGCCGGACGCCGAGGAGCCGGCCATCAAGGCCGTCGTGCGGCGCGAGTACGGGCCCGGCGAGATCATCTGCGAGGCCGGCGCCTACGGCTCGACCGCCTTCCTCCTGGTCGAGGGCAGCGCGACCGCGTTCCTCCCGGAGCAGGTCGAGGCGAAGGGCATCGAGGGACGCACGCGGAGCTCACTTGCCCGGCTCTTCGACGCCTTCCGGCGCCGCACGCGGAGCGCCGAGCGGACGCCCGGACGTCCCGAGGTCGGCGAGGTGAGCCGCTACGCGACGCTCGCGCACGACCGCCGCCTCGGGCCCGTGGCGATCCGGCCCGGCGACATCTTCGGCGTCGACACCTGCGTCAATTTCTACCCGCGCGAGGCGACGGTGCGCGCCGAGACCCGATGCGTCGCCCTCGAGATGCTGCGCTCGGTGCTCGACACGATCCGCGGCGCCGGCGACGCCGTCGACGAGGCATATGCGGCGCGCGCCATCCGCAGTACGCTGCATCAGAGCGCGCTGCTCGCGGAGTTGAGCGCCCCGCAGCTCGAGACGCTCGCGGCGGCGAGCGCGCTCCTGACCCCCGACTCCGACGGCGTCTCGGACGGTGTCGTCTACGCGCAGGACGCGGCGGCCGACGCGCTGTATCTCGTGCGCGCCGGCACCATCAAGATGTCGCAGACGAAGGCCGGCGGCGAGTTCATCTTCACCTACCTCGGCCGCGGCGGGGCCTTCGGCTTCGAAGCGATCATGCCGGCGCGGGCGCGGACGCGGCTCGTCCTGCGCTGCGCGTCGCATCCGACCCTCTTTCGCGAGATGCCGGTCACGAAACCCGTCACGATCGGCCGCAGCGAGTCCTGCGACATGCCGGTGCCGAAGGAGAGCCGCGCGGTCGGACGGCGCCACTGCCGCGTCGAGGAGCGGGACGGCGACCTCTGGGTCGTCGATCTCGACAGTACCAACCACACGCTCCTGAACGGCGAGCGCATCCGCGAGGCCATCCTCACCGAGGGCGACCGCATCGGCGTCGTCGAGTACGTCTTCGAGGTCGGGCGCGAAGACGTCACCGCGGCCGAGGCGCCGATGGCCGTGCGACTCGCGTGCGCGTCGGGGCTCGACGGCTTCGAGGTCGTCCGCGTCCCGGCGGACGCGCTCGCCCGCCTCGCCGAGGCGAGCGCGCCGGCCCTCGCCGCCGCGACCCGGGCCGGGCGAGCGCTCGAGGCGGCCGCGTTCAGCCGCTCGGCGAACGAGCAAGCGATGCTCGAGGCGGCGGTCGATCTCAACCTCTACAACTCACAGAACGTCCTGCTCATCGACCTCGACCGCTGCACGCGCTGCGACGAGTGCGTGCGCGCCTGTTCCGACGCCCACGACGGCGTGGCGCGCTTCACCCGCGACGGGCCGCGCGTCGGACGCTATCTGGTCACGATGGCGTGCCGTTCCTGCACCGATCCGAAATGCATGGTCGGTTGTCCGGTTGGCTCGATCCGTCGCGAGGACTCGCTCGAAATCAAGATCGAGGACTGGTGCATCGGCTGCGAGCGCTGCGCGAGCCAGTGTCCGTTCGGAAACATCAATATGGTCGAGCTCGCCGAGCTGAAGAAGCCGCCGCCGCCGCGCGAGGGTGTGTCGCTGCGCGCCACGGTCTGCGACCTCTGCGCCGGCTACGACGGCCCCAACTGCGTCTACGCCTGTCCCCACGACGCCGCGATCCGCGTCGCCCCCGGCGCGTTTCTCGCGCCCTCCGACCTCCGGTGAGACTCAACAAGGATCACCGCGGCTGGCTCGTGTTCACGATCGTCGCGACGGTCGTCGGCGCGGTGAGCTATCGCATGTACGTCGCGGCGAGCCCGTACGGAGCGTCGGGAGGCAGCTGGCCCGGACTCGCGTACGGCATGCTCGGGACGCTCGCGATGCTCCTCGCCGGCCTCCTCGCGGGACGGAAGAAGGTGCGCACCCGGCGGATCGGGCCGGCGCGCGCCTGGATGCAGATGCACATCTGGCTCGGGATCCTCGCCGTGCCGCTGATCCTCTTTCACGCCGGCTTCCGGCTCGGCGGCGCCCTCACGACGACGCTCATGGCGCTGTTCGCGGTCGTCACGCTGAGCGGCCTCTTCGGGCTGGCGCTCCAGCAGTACCTGCCGGCGATCATGACCGAGCGCGTTCCCCTCGAGACGCTCGTCGGCCAGATGGACCACGTGCGCGACGGGCTCGCGACCGACGCGTACGAGCTCGTCGCGAGCATCGCGGGCATCGTTCCCGAGGCCGCCGCGGAGCAGGCCAGGCTCGCCGCCGAGCAGGCCGCCCTGCAGGCGCGGCCGGGCAACTGGAAGGCCGTCACGCGGAAGACCCCGGCGACCGATCCTGTGCCCGAGGCCGCGCTGCTCAAGGACGTCTACCTGCGCGAGATCCGCCCGTATCTCCTCCGCGACGCCCGCACGCGCACCAATCCGCCCGACATCCTCACCCTCGCCGTGCGGACGCCCGAGGAGTGGGCCCCGAAGCTCGAGCGCCTGGCGGCCATCTGCGAGGAGTCGTACCAGCTCGCGGTGCAGCGCCGCCTTCACGACGCGCTGCACGGCTGGCTCTTCGTCCACGCGCCGCTCTCGTTCGCGCTCTTCGTGCTCGCGGCGTTCCACATCGTCATGGCGCTCAAGTACTGAGCCGGCGTACCGATGGCACGGAACAGCAAAGATCTCGCGAAACGTCTCCGCTTCGACCGCTTCCCGCGTCCCGATTTCTTCCGACGCTGGTACTGGCTCGTGGGCATGCTGTTCGTCGTCATCGGCGGCGCCGCGTGGTGGGCGCTCCACGCCGGCACGAAGCAGCGCCAGTACCTGCCGGGACCGGTGTCGCAGGGGCACGCGAGCTTCGGCGACCGCTGTGAGACCTGCCATGCCCCGTACGCCGGGGTTCCGACCGAGGCGTGCCTCGGCTGCCATACCGACCGCACGCACTCGAAATTCGAGGTGAAGGCGCCGGAGTGCGCTTCCTGCCACGTCGAGCACCGCGCGACCGGCGTGTTTCTCGCCGTCTCGAACGCGAGCTGCGTCGATTGTCACGGCGAGCTCGCGTCGACGCGCGAGCAGCCCGAGATCCAGCACTCGATCCGGACCTTCGCCGACCACCCGGAGCTCGGGCCGCTCCGCGCCGGGCGCCGCGACCGGGCCGCCGTCCGGTTCGATCACAAGATCCACCTGTCGAGCCGCAAGATCGATTCCGACGACACGCTCTCGTGCGTCACGTGCCACGTGCCCGCGAAGGACGGCGCGCTCATGCTGCCGATCGACTTCGAGCGGCACTGCAAGAAGTGCCATGCGCAGTCGGGGCTCGGCCCGGACTCGTCGGTCGAGGTGGTGCACGAGGCGCCCGACGTCGTGCGCGAGGACCTGAAGGCGAAGCTGCTCTTCGCCGCCGTGAACAACCCCGACGGCATCTTCGGCTCGACCGATCCGGGCCTTCCGGGCCGCGTCCGCCGCGACCCGCTCGATGCCTCGATCTCCCTCGCCGCGTTCATCGACCCGACCAACCCGAAGAGCGCGCTCGCCAAGGCCGAGGCCAGGCTCTACCAGCCGCTCGACCCGAACCTCGGCGACGGCGCCTCGTCGCTCCTCGACGCCAACAAGTACTGTTTCTTGTGCCACGACGAAGACGGCACGCGCGCACCGGGCGACCTGCCCAAGATCGAGCCGACCGAGATCCCGACGCGCTGGCTCGTGCACGGCGAGTTCTCGCACCGGGCGCACGACCTCCTGACGTGCGAGCACTGCCATCCCGACGTGCGCGAGAGCGCCGAAACCATAGACGTGAACCTCCCGAAGAAGGACGTCTGCCAGCGCTGCCACATCGACGACGAGACGCAGTCGGCGGGCGCGAGCTGCATGCTCTGCCACCTGTACCACGACACCAGCAAGGACCACGTGCTGCGGGATGCGCGGCGCAAGGAGATCACCATCGAGGCGATCTTCGGCAAAGAGGCGCCGCGGGCTCAGACGCCCACGCGGCCCGGGTCGACGAGACCTGTGCCCTCGCGCTCGCCGCCGAGCTGATCGACGTCACGCGCCTCAAGCGCATGCTCGCGCTCGCCACGCCGCCTCCACCGACCGCGCCCGCCCCCGCGCGCCCGCTGGCCGGCACGCGCTATCTCCGCGCCGTCCGCGAATACCGGCTCGGGCGGCCGACCGTCCCGGGGGAGGGCGACCATGACGCCTGAGACGATCACGCCCGAGCTCACCACCGTGCTGCGCCGCTTGAAGCTCGGCCGCCTCCTCGCGACGCTCCCCGCGCGCCTCGTCCTCGCCCGGCAGCAGCAGATGCCCTTCCAGGACTTCCTGCTCCTGATCCTGAGCGACGAAGTCGCGCGCCGCGACAGCGCCGCCGTCACCCTCCGTGCCGCCCACGCGCAGCTCGATCCGACGATGACGCTCGAGCAGTGGGACGCGACCGCCAAGGTGACCTACGATCGCGCGCTCTGGAACGAGCTCGTCGCGCTCCGCTTCCTCGAGCGCCAGGCCCACGTCGCGATCGTCGGCCCGGTCGGCACCGGCAAGACCTTCCTCGCCCACACGCTCGGCTGGCTCGCGTGCCAGCACGGGCGCTCCGTCCTCGCGATCACCGCCGATCAGATGCTCAAGCAGCTCAAGCACGCCCGGCTCGATCACACCTACGAGGCCGTGCTGCGCAAGCTCCTCGCCGTCGATCTCCTCCTCCTCGACGACTTCGGCCTCGACGCCCTCGATCCCGTCGAGAGTCGCGACACCTACGAGATCCTGAACGAGCGGCATCGCAGTGGGTCGATCGTCGTCACCTCCAACCGCGGTCCCGACGAGTGGCTCGCCACCTTCGCCGATCCGCTGCGCGCGCAATCGGCCATCGATCGCTTCGTCAACAACGCCTACGACCTCGTCCTCGACGGCGAGTTGTATCGCCGACGGCAGAAGCCGTCGCTGGACACGGCCCCACCCGCCGGGGCACAGGAGACCCCAACCAAGACACGCTTACGCCGACGCTAACTCGTCACGCGGGAGGGACGGACCCAGGGGGGAATGCTTGTGAGAAGGCCGGGGGGAAAGGTCGTGAGACGCCACACAGGGCGCGAGAAGCGGTCTTGCGGAGCCGTGGGGCACGTCCTATACGCGCCCTCCCGGGCCCCCGCGCGGGCTCGCGCCGCACGACGATTCCGGAGGGCGCTTCGATGATCGACGGTCTGGGTCCGCACCACGAGCGTGCCCTCTCGCGGGAAGGTCCCACCCGTCCGCGCCGCGCGGCGGCGCTCCTGCCGCTCGCCCG
>JADLHM010000062.1 GCA_020848745.1 Deltaproteobacteria bacterium
CCCTTGGCCATGACGACCGAGGCGAGCCTCCGTCGCAGTGCGGGAAAGCCCGCGTCCGCCGCGGCGAGCATGCCGAACGGCAGCCGCAGCCGGCGAAGCCACGGCCGCCCGAGCTCGATCGCCGGGGAGAGCAACGCGACGCCCGCGACCGCCTCGGGGTGCTCCACGGCGAGCCGCACCGTCAGCATCGCGCCCATCGAGAGCCCCACCACGACGATGCGCGGCACCACCCGCAACAGCGCCTCCGCACCCGCGATCGCCGACGCGTACCAATCTCCCCACGACGACGCCGCGAGCTCCGCCACCGACGTCTCGTGCCCCGCGATCCGTGCCAACCAGAGCGGATACCGCCCCGCGAGCGCCTCCGCCAACGGTCCCATCTCGGCCGATGTCCCCGTCAACCCATGCAGCAGCAGCACCCCCACATCCGCAGCGCCGGGCACGACGCAATCAGGGGGGACTGCCACGACGGCGCACGGCGATCAGGAGGTGCGCGCCATCACGTCGGGGTTGACCGTGATCTCGGCGCGCTCCCGCAGCTCGTTGCGGTAGCTCTCCAGCACCTCTTGCCGCTTACGCGCCACGGCCTGATCCCGCAACGCCTGCTTCTTCTCGTCGGTGAGTCCCGTCTCATCCGCCGGGATGCGCTCCTTGAGCGCGAGGACGATCGCCGCGTCCGGCCCGATGAACGGCTTCTCGCCGAGGGGATTCGCGCTGGAGAGCGCGAACGCCTCGTCGCGGATCGGCGCCGGCGCGAGCTTCGGAATCGCTTCGCCGCGCGAGAACGGACCGGTGGTGTCGACCGGGTAGCCCTTGGCCTGCGCCTCCGCGGGGAGGACGCCGGCCCCGCCGGTCTTGCGCGCCGCCTCGAGGAGCGCCTCGGCCGCGGCGCGCGCGGCTTCCTTCGTCTTCTCGCGCGTGAGCGCCTCGACGATGCCGGTGCGGACCTCGTCGAGCGGCGGGATCGTGCTCGCGACCTTCTCGGTGACCTTGAAGACGTAGAAGGGCGGCTCGGTGTCCATCACCTGGTCCACCGCGCCGGGCTCGAGCACGAGCGCGGTGTTGATCATGGTCGGGCCTTTCACGCCGGGAATGATCTGCCCGCGGGAGACCGGCTTCGAGAGCGTCGCCTCGAGGCCGTGCGCCGCGGCGAGGTCCTCGAGCGACGCGCCGGCGCGCGCCTTCTCGAGATCGGCGGCGAGGGCGTTGCGGGCGGCGTCTTCGGCCCCGCGCGAGCGCAGATCCTTCACGATCTCCTCGCGGACGTCGTCGAACGGCTTCGGGCCGCCCGGGATCTTCTCGTCGAGGCGGATGATGTGGAAGCCGCGCGAGCCCTCGACGATGTCGCTCACCTCGCCGACGTTCAGCTTGAATGCCGCCTCCTCGAGGGGGGCCTCCAGCTGGCCGCGGGCGACGACGCCGAGGTCGCCACCGTTCTCGACCGACATCGCGTCCTCGGAGTTCTTCTTCGCGAGCTCGGTGAAGGTGTCCTTGCCGCCGATGCGGGCCGAGATCAGGACTGCCGCCGCCTTGGCCTTGATCGCGTGCTTGCCGGCGTCGTCGGTGCCCGGTGGCACCAGGAACAGGATGTGCTGGAGGTGCAGCCGCTCGGGCTGCTCGTAGTCCGAGGCGTGCGCCTCGTAGTAGTCCTTGACCGCCTGCTCCCCGACCGGGACCTTCTCGGCGAAGTGGTCGGGCGCGTACGTCACGTACTGGATCCGGACGGTCTCCGGCTTGCGGAACCGCTCCTTGTTCTTCTCGTAGTACTCGGCCACCTCGCTGTCGGCGACGGTCACCCCGTCCTTGAACTGGGCGAACGGCACCTTCACGAAGGTGACGTCGACCTTCTCGTTCTGGAGCGCGTAGAGGTTCTTCACCTCCTGGTCGCTCGCGATGAGGCCGTCGGTGAGGATCCCCTCGAGCTTGTTCACGAGCAGGGTCTCGCGCTGCGACTCCTCGAACTCGGTCGGGGTCAGGCGCGAGGCGCGCAGCGTGTTCAAGTAGCGGGTCCGGTCGAAGCGGGCGCCCTCCTGGAAGGCGGGGATGTCGAGGATGGACTTTCGGACCTCGTCGTCGGTGACCTGGAGGCCGAGGCGGCTCGCCTCGCGCTTGAGGAGCATTTCGGTGACGAGGTCGTCGAGGGCGCGCTGGCCGAGGTTCAGCTGGGCGAGGAGCTGCGGGCTCAGGTTCTCCTTGTAGAGCTCGCGGTAGATCCGCTGCATCCGTTCGTGGGCCCGCGCGTAGGTCTGAAGGCTGATCGGCTCGCCGTCGACGGTCGCCGCCACGTTCACCCTGTCGCCTCCCGCCACCATGACGCCGACACCCCAGAAGACGAAGACGACGATGATCATCCAGAAGATGATCTTGATGAACGACGAGCGCGAATGCTTACGCATGAACCCGAGCATGGTCGGGGGACTCTAGTGAAGTGATTGTATGAACGCAACGCAAAGTCGCGCTGCAATCTTGCCCTGTTGGGCGGTTTGGGCTATCACCCTCGGCGCAGCTGGGAGGGGCGGGGGTCGTTCCTTTCCGTCGTCGTTCTGCCTGCAACAATCGAAGAGCTTCAAAGGGGTCGTATGGTTCTCAACTCGTTCTGGGGCATGTTCTCCAACGACCTCGCCATCGATCTCGGCACGGCCAACACGCTGATCTACGTGAAGGGTCAAGGCATCATCTGCAACGAGCCCTCCGTGGTCGCGGTGCAGAAGGAGGCGAGGGGCGGCCGCAAGGTCCTCGCCGTCGGCGCCGAGGCGAAGAAGATGCTCGGCCGCACGCCGGGCAACATCGTGGCCATCCGTCCGCTCAAAGACGGCGTCATCGCCGACTTCGAGATCACCGAGGCGATGCTCCGCTACTTCATCCAGAAGATCCACAACCGCAAGACGCTCGTTCGCCCGCGCATCATCATCTGCGTGCCGTTCGGCATCACCGAGGTCGAGAAGCGCGCCGTGAAGGAGTCGGCCGAGTCCGCGGGGGCGCGCGAGGTCTACCTGATCGAGGAGCCGATGGCCGCCGCGATCGGCGCCGGGCTCCCGATCACCGAGCCGACCGGCAACATGATCGTCGACATCGGCGGCGGCACGACCGAGGTCGCGGTGATCTCGCTCGCCGGCGTCGTCTTCTCGAAGTCGGTGCGCGTGGGCGGCGACAAGATGGACGAGGCGATCAGCCAGTACATCAAGCGCAAGTACAACCTTCTGGTGGGCGAGCGCACGGCCGAGCTCATCAAGATCACGATCGGCTCGGCGTATCCCACCCAAGAGATCCAGACCATGGAGATCAAGGGTCGCGACCTCGTCGCCGGCGTGCCGAAAACGGTCGAGATCTCCGACGAGGAGATCCGCGACTCGCTGCTCGAGCCGATCAACCAGATCGTGGAGGCGGTGCGGATCGCGCTCGAGCGTACACCGCCGGAGCTCGCGTCCGACATCGTCGACAAGGGCATCGTGCTCGCTGGCGGCGGAGCGTTGCTGCGCAACCTCGACGTCCTGCTGCGCGAGGAGACGGGTCTCCCCATCATGATCGCCGACGATCCCCTCAGCGCCGTGGTGATGGGCGCCGGCCGGGCCCTGGACGAGATCAACCTCCTGCGCGACATCTCGATCAGCTAGCGGTGCGAACGATCGTAATCGCCGCCGTGCGAGGCTGCTAGCGCTCCGGCGCGACGGAACGCCGGAGCGGCCATGCTCGAGTTCGTTCGGAGAAACCGCGTCCTCCTGAGCTCCGGCTTCTTTCTCCTGTGCTCACTCGGGCTCCTGTCGGCGAACGCGCGGCAGCCCGGGCGGATCGATCCGCTCGGGCACGTCTTCCTGGAGGTGATGGCGCCGTTCCAGCGGCTCACCGCGGGGATCGGCGGCATGACGCGGGGGCTATTCGACCGCTACGTGCTGCTCGTCGGTACGCAGGCGGAGAACGAGCGCCTGAAGGCCCGTATCCGGGACCTCGAGCGGCGGGGCACGTACCAGAGCGAGACGGAGCTCATGAACCGCCGTTTGAAGCGTCTGCTGGCGCTCGAGCGCGAGCTGCCGACGAAGGCCGTGGCGGCGTCGGTGACGGCGCGCGACGCGAGCGTGTGGTTCCAGAGCCTGACCCTCAACAAGGGCGAGGTCGACGGCATCCAGGTCGGCATGCCGGTGATCGCGCCGGACGGTGTGGTCGGCCTGATCTCGAGCACGAGCCTGCACGCGTCGCGGGTGCTCCTCCTGACCGACCCGAACAGCGGCATCGACGTCCTCGTGCAGCGCACCCGCGTCCGCGGGATCCTCTCCGGGCTCCTCGAGCGCGGGACCACCCTCAAGTACGTGAAGCGCACCGACGACGTGCGGCGCGGGGACCGGATCGTCGCGTCGGGGCTCGACGGGGTGTTCCCGAAGGGGCTGCCGGTCGGCCGCGTGACGAGCGTGTCGCGGAAGGACCGGGGCCTCTTTCTCTATGCCGAGGTCACGCCCGAGGCGGATGCGAGCCGGCTCGAGGAGGTCCTGGTGGCGTTCCCGAGCGGCGAGGAACTGCGCAAGCCCGCCTCGCTGCCGAGCGCCGCCGAGACCGGTCCGCCCAACCCTGCCGACGTCGGGCTCTACGGACCGCCCGCGCCGGTGACGCGCGGCGAGGGCCGGAGCGCCGGCCGATGAGCCTGCTCCAGACCTCGCACGCGCCGGCGCCGAGCATCGGCGCCGAGACCCGGGCCGTCGGCATCTACGTCATGACCGGAGCGCTGGCGCTGCTCCTCCAGACGACCGTCCTGCACGGCCTCACCGGCGGGCGGATCATCCCCGACCTGGTCTTGGTCCTGTGCGTCTACCTCGGCCTCCACGAGCACAACATCGGCGGAGCGACGGGAGCCTTCCTGCTCGGCTACCTGCTCGACAGCTTCTCGGGAAGCCTGGTTGGCCTGCACGCTTTTGCGATGACGATCGTGTATCTCGTAGTGTACCTTGTGTCGCGGCGGCTGTGGATGGACAACTCGGTGTCAGGGGTGGCGATGGTCTTTCTCGGCAGCCTCTTGAAGGGTGTCGCGATCGTCGCGGCGCTCGCCGCGTACCTCTCGATCGATCGCATGTCGCTCGCCGTCGCGCAGGCGCTGCTCGCGGAAGCGCTGCTCGCGGCCGCGCTCACCCCGCTCGTGTTCGGCGGGCTCGGGTGGGCCAAGCGCCTGGCGGGCGGCAACTGATATGGCGTCGACGCTCGTGACCAGCCGGCGCGAGGTTCCCAACGAGTTCCGCCGTCGGTTCGGCTTCGCGCTGGCGCTCGTCGTCGCGCTCTTCAGCCTGACGGTCGTCCGCCTCTGGCACCTGCAGGTGAGCGCGGGCGACGAGTATCGCTCTCTGTCCGAGCACAATCGCATTCGCTTGAAGCGCGTGCGCGCGACGCGCGGCACGATCCTCGACCGCAACGGCGACATCGTCGTCGACAACCGGCCCTCGTTCGATCTCGTGCTGGTGCCCGAGGACGCGCACGACGTGCCGGCGACCATCGCGGTGCTCACGCGCCTCCTCGGTCCGGAGGTGGGGGACCTTTCGGCGGTCGTCGCGGCGGCGCGCAACCGCCCGGCGTTCGAGGACGTCGTGCTGGTGCGCGATCTCGACTGGGAGCGCATCGTCAAGATCGAGACGCATCAGTTCGAGCTGCCCGGCGTGTCGGTGCAGGTGGGGCCGCGACGGACGTATCCCTTCGGGCAGATGGCGGCGCATCTCCTCGGGTACGTCGGCGAGGTGAGCCAGCAGGAGCGTGAGCAGCGCCGCGGGTACCGCCTCGGCGACCTGATCGGAAAGGCGGGGGCCGAGCGCTACTGGGAGGACTATCTCCGCGGCGTCGACGGCGGCCAGCAGGTCGAGGTCGACTCGGTCGGCCGGAAGCTCCGCGTGCTGAGCGAGGTCGACGAAACGCCCGGCAACAGCCTCGTCCTCACGATCGACCGCGACCTGCAGCAGACCGCCGAGGCGGCGATGGAAGGGCACGACGGGTCGATCGTCGCGCTCGACGCGCGCACCGGCGAGATCCTGGCGATGGTGAGCCGTCCGGCCTTCGACCCGAACGTCTTCGCGCGCGGCATCCGGCTCTCCGAGTGGAAGGCGCTCGTCGACGACCGCAAGCGGCCCCTGAACAGCAAGGCGGTGCAGGGCACCTATCCTCCTGGTTCCACCTACAAGGTCGTGATGGCGGCGGCGGCGCTCGAAGAGGGCGTCATCACGCCCTTTACGACGATCTTCTGCGGTGGCGGGCTGTTCTTCGGCAACCGCACGTTCCGCTGCTGGCGCCCGCAGGGTCACGGCGCCGTCAACGTCCACGAGGCGCTCGTCCGCTCGTGCGACGTGTTCTTCTACCAGGTGGGGCAGCGGCTCGGCGTCGACACGATCGCCGAGTATTCGCATCGTTTCGGCCTCGGCGCGCCCACCGGCATCACGCTCGAGCACGAGAGCGGCGGCATCATTCCGTCGAGCGCGTGGAAGCGGCAACGCTTCGGCGAGCCGTGGTATCCGGGCGAGACGCTCTCGATCTCGATCGGACAGGGCTACGTCACGACGACGCCCCTCCAGATGGCGAGCGTCATGGCGACCGTCGCGAACGGCGGCATCGTCTACAAGCCGCGCTTCGTGAAGCGAGTCGAGCGCACCGACGGCGCGGCCGTGCTCGAGGAGCAGCCCGAGGTCGTGCGCGACGTCGGCTTCAAGAAGAGCACGCTCCTCCAGATCCGTGACGCTCTCTCGGACGTCGTGAACAGCAAGCGCGGCACGGGCTCGAACGCGAAGCTCCCCGGCATCGAGGTCGGCGGCAAGACCGGCACGGCGCAGGCGAGCCGCGCCGGCGGCGACAAGACCAGCCAGAAGGGCTGGTCGCGCGAGAAGCGCGACCATGCGTGGTTCATCGCGTTCGCGCCGGTCGACAACCCGGAGATCGCGCTCGTCGTCCTCGCCGAGCACTCCGGACAGCACGGCGGGACGGCTGCCGCGCCGATCGCGCGCAAGGTGTTCGCGCGCTACTTCGGCATTCCGGACGAGGACGCGGCGGCCTTGAAGCGGACGGCCGGCTTCGTGCCCCTGCACGACCAGTACGGCGCCGCCATCCGTCTCTCCGCGCTGAACGAGCCGTATCCCGACGGCGGCGACGCGGACGCCGATGGCGACACCCACGGGCGGAACTGACGACCATGCGCCAGTTCGATCGCCGCCTCGCGTACCACTTCGACGGGCTCCTGCTGGTTCTGACGCTCCTGATCATCGGCGGCGGCCTCGCGACGATCTTCAGCGCGACCGAGGCGCGTGTGCACACCGGCTTCACGAACAACCCGCTCGTCTTGCGCCAAGCGTTCTACGCGGGCGTCGGCTTCCTCGGGATGATCGCGGTCGTCCTGGTCGATTATCGCCGTCTCGAGCGCTACGCATACGTCGTCTACGCCGTGACGCTGCTCCTCGTGCTGGCGGTGCCGCTCGTCGGTACGGTCGGCGGCGGGGCGCGGCGCTGGATCGATCTCGGGCCGGTCTCGATCCAGCCGTCCGAGCTCATCAAGGTATCCCTGGTGGTCGCGCTCGCGCGCTACTTCCACCGCTCGCAGGCGACCGGCGACGTTCGCCTCGTCGACGCGCTTCCGGCGTTCGTGCTGCTGGTCGTGCCGGGAGCGCTGATCCTGGCGCAGCCCGATCTCGGCACCGTCGGCGTGATCGCGCTCGTCGCCTTCAGCGTGCTCTTCTACGCGGGGCTCCGCCTGCGCGTGTTCGTCATGCTGGCTGCCGTCGCGGCGCTCGCGGTGCCCCTCCTCTGGGGCCACTTGAAGCCGTACCAGCAGCAGCGCGTGCAGACGTTCCTCTCGCCCGAGATGGACCCGCTCGGCGCCGGCTACCACGTGATCCAGTCGAAGATCGCGATCGGCTCCGGGGAATTCTGGGGCAAGGGGTATCTCCACGGTACGCAGAACAAGCTGAACTTCATCCCCGAGCAGCACACGGACTTCATCTTCTCGGTCTTTGCCGAAGAGTGGGGGTTCGTCGGCGCGCTCGTGCTGCTCGGGCTCTACGCGGCGCTCGTGCTGCGGGGCTTGGCGGTGGCGCATCGCTCCAAGGACCGCTTCGGGGCGCTCGTCGCGTTCGGGGTCGTGTCGATCTTCTTCTGGCAGGTGGTGATCAACGTGGGGATGACGTCGGGGATCCTGCCGGTGGTCGGGATCACGTTGCCGTTCTTCAGCTATGGCGGATCGTCGCTGACGACGATGATGATCGCGGTCGGCTTGATGATCAACGTGAACATGCGGCGCTTCTTGTTCTGATCGTTCGTCGACGACGGCGAAGGTGCAGTGCCGTCGCTTGAACGTGGGGTGGGACGGCGCTTCGCTGGCTCCGCAGATGGCACACCCATCCCGCTCACGGTCTTCATTCGCAGGGCCTCGTGTGCCATCTAGTCGCCTGCGAAGCGCCGTCCCACCCCTCGTCGCATCGCCGCAACGCAAGGTGTCGTCTTCAGCTCGAAACGGTACGCGCGGCTCCGCCCGTCGTCTTCGGTCTCTCTTCAGCCGAAGCGGGAGCGAGCGGCAACGGCGTCCCGCTCCTTCTCTGCGGTGCATCGCGCAGCGGCGGTGCGGGCGGGGCGTGGGATGTCGCCTCGCAGGCGACTAGATCCGCTACGCGGCCCTGCGCATGGTGCCCTTGAACGCCAGGGAGTCGAGGATCTGCGGAGCCAGCGAAGCGACACCCCACGCCCCGCGGCCCCGGAAGCTCCGTGCGGCTCTTCTAGAGAAAGCAGCCGCTATGCGACGACTTTGTCGATCGCCTTGACGAGTTGGCCCTTGGGCACCGCGCCGACGATCTGCTCCTGCACCGTCCCGTTCTTGAAGATGATGAGATTCGGGATACCGCGGACGCCGTACTTTTGCGGCGTATGCTGATTGTCGTCGACGTTCATCTTCACGACCTTGAGCTTCCCGCTGTAGGTGTCGGCGAGCTCTTCCACCATGGGGGCGATGGCGCGACACGGCCCGCACCAGGGGGCCCAGAAGTCGATGAGGACCGGCAGGGACGCCTGCAGGACCTCGGATTGAAACGTGTCGTCGCTGACCTGTTGGACATCGGCCATGGATGGCCTCCTCTCGTCGATGTCGCCCCTGTGTAATGACTGTTCCCGAGTGATGCAACGTTGCGCGTCGGGAGGGTGACGATCCGGAGTCCGAGCCGCGCGGCGCCTCGACGATCGTCGGGCGCCGCGCGGCATGCCCTAGCGGACGTTCAGCTCGACGCGCCGGTTCTGCGCGCGTCCTTCCTCGGTGTCGTTGGTCGCGACCGGGCGCGACTCGCCGAAGCCGCGCGCTTCCAGGCGACTCGCGCTCACACCGAGACGGGTGAGCCGATCGACGACGGAATCCGCTCGCCGTTCGGAGAGGCGGTCGTTGTACGCGTCGGTGCCGCGTGCGTCGGTGTGGCCGCCGACGGAGACTCTCACGTCGGGCTCGTCGCGGAGGATGCGGGCCGCCTCCTCGAGGATCGCGGCCGCGTCCGCCCGGATGGTGGCCTTGTCGAAATCGAAGTTCACGC
This sequence comes from Deltaproteobacteria bacterium, assembly GCA_020848745.1. Classification (NCBI taxonomy): domain Bacteria; kingdom Pseudomonadati; phylum Myxococcota; class Myxococcia; species Deltaproteobacteria bacterium. The sequence goes on from JADLHM010000062.1 coordinate 9,519, forward strand.
CGCGGAGCACGATCTTCTTCTTCACGACCGGCGGTGGGGGCGGAGGCGCCGGGGGCGGAGGCGGGGGCTCCTCTTCGTGGGGCGGGTCGAAGGCGCAGTGCCCGAAGAAGCCGCCGATCAGGGCGCCGCTGATCGCGCCGATGCCGATCGCGGTCGCGTAATCCTCGGCCTGCCGCTCGGTTTCACCGGAGGTGGCGACGATGCCGCCGCCGACGCCGCCGCCGATCGCCGCGCCGGTGAGCGCGCCGCCGATCGTGCCGCCGCCCCAGCGTCGGTCGCAATTGAAGCCGCCGCGCGTCGGGCGCGCCGCGCAACCGTCGAGGGCGATCGCGAGGGTGAGCGCCGCCACGCCTCCGATCCTCCGCCAGGTGCACCTCGTCATACCTGTCCTCCTTGCTCCGAGTCGGAGCGTACGACCGGAGCTGCGCGTACTTGCGTCCGATGGGATAGTCAAGCCGGAACTCCCGTCAGCCGCCCTCGAGGCGCGCGGCGCGGAGCAACGTCACGAACGCGTGCAGGGGCACGAGGAGCGCGAGCTCGACGAGCGCGGCCATCACGATCGCGCGCGTCCGCGGTCCGACGGCGAGGGCGGCGATCGGCGGCCAGGCGAGGAGCCACACCGCCTCCGGTCGCGCTGCGAGCAGGCGCGTCTCGACCGCGGCCACCAGGAGGATCGCCGCCGGAACGAACGCGAGAATGAGCCGGCGCGCCATCGCGTGCTCGCGCGACCGATCAGCGCGCGGTGCCGGCCTCGAGCCCGCCGGCCGGCGCGTCCGCGCGCAACCGCGCCGCCGCGTCGAGCAGGTCCGGGTCGTTGTAGGGGCGGTCGCTGAACGCCGTCACGGGATGCGGCTTCGTCACGTAGGCGCCGGAGACGACGTCGTTCTTCTGATTGGGCATCTCGCCCGTCGTCGACAGGGCCACGGAGGACAACTGGTACGGGCCGGCGGCTCCCCGTTCGCGGAGGATGAGGCCCCAGTACGTGAGCGCGATCCACCCGGTGCCCGCCTCCAGCGTCTGCGCGTTCTGCGCCCACGCGAGCGGCGTTCCGTCGGTCTCGGCGAGCGTCGCCTCGAGGTGGAAGCGGGCGGCGGCGTCGACCTGCACCTCGGCCTGGACGACGAGATTCCCGTCGACGATCGAGTCGCGGTAGCGTCCGGTCAGGCGGGCGAGGGGAACGCTGTAGAGAAAGCCCGAGGTCGCGATGCGCTCCTCGCCGCTCTCGATCTCGGCCCGGACCTCGACGAGCTGCGCGCCCTTGAAATCGAGCACGCGCTCGCGGCCGGGGGCCACGACCGCGGTGTAGACGAGATCGTTGGCGGTCGCGTCGCTGTTTGCACCGTCGTCGCGGAACTCGAGCGCGGCGAGCACGCCGCCTTGCTGCGTGCGGATCTCGCCGTGCAGGGCGCGCGGGTCCACTTTGCGGTCGTCGTGTGCGAGGTACGCGTGCACGACGATGGGACCCGGCGCTTCGAAGCCGGTCTTTGCCGGCCAGACGACGAGTGTCGGGCGGGTGCCTTCCGGACCGGCGCTCTTGCCCGGCGTGACCTCGCGGTCGCGGACGATCGGGTCGATTCCGTCCTCGAGCGGCTGCGAAGAGCGCGGGAACCGCGCCCGCCGCGCGTAGTCGTCTGCCGTGGCGCCGGCGAGCGTGCGCACCTCCGGCACGACGCCGGCCGGAGCGATCTCGGTCTCGGTCCGAACCGTGCGCCGTACGACCGAGGGCGAGGGCGAGGGCGCCGTTGCGAGCTCGGCGGCGATCGCGGCCGGCGAGGCGATCGGAACCGGCGCCGGATCGGGTTCGGCCGGCAAACGTCGCGTCGCCCAGTAGCCGAGCGCGAAGGCGACGGCGAGGACGAGCAGCGGCGCGAGCGAGCGGGACGAGGGCATGAGGGGCGGCGGGACGACCGGCCAGGCCGGCCGTCCCGCGACCGGTCGGTCTCAGTAGAGGATGCTCACGAAGCGGCCGGTGGTCATCGACGACTGGACCTGCGTGTTCGGAGCGCACGGGGATCCGCCGCACGTCCAGATGCCGGTCGGGATGGCGCGCCGGACGTCCGAGTCGCTGTTGTCGCGCTCGTCCGAATGGTTCTCGTGGGCTGCGTCCAGGTTGAAGAACCCCGACGACTCCTGCTTCGACGAGTTCGCGCACGCATTCGAGTTGTTGTAGCTCGCGGTCGCGCTGCCGTTGCAGGCGTAGATCGACGCGTACTGCACGATGCCGTCGTCCTCGCCCGAGAGACAGGCGCTCGCCCCGAAGATCGCCTCGTAGCCGCCCGTCAGGTGCACGTTGCGCGCCGGGGCGTTCGCGAACGTCCGCACCTGCACCGCGTCGGCGCTCCGCAGCCAGTAGGTCGCGTCGTCGCAGCTCTGAATGAAGAACGCGATGAAGTTACAGAGGATGTTTCCCTGGCCGCACACGGCGTCGGCGCCCTGCGAGCCGCGATGCGCGCCGCCGGTCGTGATCGCGATGCTGATGCGCTGCGCGACCTGATCGAAGGGCCCGGTGAAATTGTAGTTCGGATCGGTCGCGTCGTTGTTGCCGAGGATGAAGTCCATGACCGTGCCGCCCATGCTGTGGGCGATCACCCAGAACGTTCCGCCCTGCGCGTAGGTCCGGGTGCAGCGGTTGCCTCCGCCGTCGGCGCCGCCGTTGGTGGCGTTGACGATCTCGTTGGCGACCTCGCCGGCCGATTGCGACTCGTAGTACGGCCGGGTGCCGTTGTAGCCGACCACGTAGTACGAGGTCGCGAAGTTCTTCGTCGCGGCCTGGATGAAGTCGTTCGAGCCGTTCTTCCAGTAGTTTCGCGCCGAGCTCCAGTTCGTGTACGTGTTGGTGTCGGTCTGCTTGCCGTGGACGAAGATCATGCACGGCTGGGCGCTCGCGACCGAGCTCCATGCCAGGACGAGAATACCGACCGCCGCCGCAGCCGCGCAGGAGTGCAGAATCCTCCGCATCGTCTCCTCCAATTCCCGTTGGGCGGCAGGACAGCGCGCCGACCCGCCGCGGTGGGGACACCGACGTGCGCGCTCGGCGGCTTCTACTCGCCGCGCCTTTCGAGTGTCAACGAAAAAGGGCCTGGGAGCGGAAACGAACGGCGCGCACGCGTGCGCCGCGGCCGTCGCCGACCGGCGCGGCGACGGCGATTTTCCGCTGGGCATAGACCGGCGCGGCCTCGGGGCGCGCCTCGTCCGGCCAGCGCGTGGCGGCCGTCAGGTGGCGGCCTCCGCGAGGATGCGGAGCGCGTCGGCCTGCCGGGTGCCGAGGACGACGGTCGTCACGCCCGACTCGCGCCAGGCCTGCAGGCGATCGCGGATGCGCGCGGGCGGACCCACGAGCGAAACCTCGTCGGCGAGCTCATCGGGTACGGCGGCCGCAGCCTCGTCCTTCTTGCCGGCCAGGTAGAGGTCCTGGATCTTCTTGGCCGCCTCCTCGAAGCCGTAGCGGCACGCGAGGTCATTGTAGAAGTTCTTGCCGCGCGCGCCCATGCCGCCGATGTAGAGCGCGAGCCCGGGCTTCACGTAGCCGAGGCACTTCTGGACGTCGGGGCCGATCACGACGTTCACCGACGCCGCGATGTCGAAGCTCGCGAGCGACTTCCCGCCCCCGGCGCGTGCGAAGCCGGCATCGAGCGCCGGCTTGAAGACGTGCGAGCGGTGCGGCGAGTACCAGATCGGCAGCCAGCCTTCGGCGATCTCGGCCGCCAGCTCGACGCTCTTCGGGCCGATCGCCGCGACGTAGATCGGGATCCGGCGCCCGTGGAGGATGCTCTTGAGCGGCTTGCCGAGGCCGGTCGCTCCCGGTCCGCGGTAGGGGATCTGGTAGTGCTCCCCCTGGTGCTCGACGGGCTGCTCGCGCGCCCAGATCTTGCGGACGATCTCGATGTACTCGCGCGTCTTCACGAGCGGCTTCCCGTACGGTTGCCCGTGCCAGCCTTCGACCACCTGCGGACCCGACACGCCGAGGCCGAGGAGGAAGCGGCCGCCCGACAGCTGGTCGAGCGTCGTCGCCGTCATGGCGGTCATCGCGGGGGTGCGCGCCGGCATCTGCATGATGCCGCTCGCGACGTGGATCCGCTTCGTGCGCGCGGCGATCCACGCGAGCGGCGTCACGGCGTCGGATCCGTACGCTTCGGCCGACCAGACCGAGTGGAAGCCGAGGCGGCCGGCCTCCTCGACGAGCGCCATGTCGAGCGCCATCTTCGCTCCGGAGTATCCGATGGTGAGGCCCAAGCGCATGTGCGTCTCCTCTCGTGAAGCGTCGGAGGTGGTAGACCGCGCCGCCGGCCATGTCCAGGCGAAGCGCTCTACAGCGGAGGAAACCGCTCGGCCCACGGCTCGCGCGCCACCCCGGCGCCGTTCGCGACGAAGGCGATCACGTGGTACCAGCCCGCGAGCACCAGCATCTCGAGCAGCTGCGGCGGCGTGAACGCCGCGGCGAGCTCGGTCCAGAGCGCGTCGGAGACGCACGCCCCGTAGTGCAGCTCGTCGACGAGGCGGACGAGCAGGGCGTCGGTGCCGCGCCAGATCTTGTCGTCCGGCCGTCCGAGCACGGTCGCTTTCATGGTCTTCGCGTCGATGCCCGCCGAGCTTCCGAAGAACGTCGCATGCACGCCCCATTCGTACTCGCACCCGAGCCGGGCGCAGACGCGCTGGATCACGAGCTCGCGCTCGCGGGTGCCGAGCGCGGCCTCGCGGCCGAGGAGGTATGTGCCGAGCGGCAGCATCGCCCGGGCGAGGGGGAGATGCCGGGCGAGCGTGCGGAACAACGCCAGCGGCTCGACCGGGGCGCCTTTCGGCATCCAGCGGGCGAGCTCGTCCATGACATCGCTCTCGTAGGGCGGCTCCACGGGCGGGATGCGGGGGCTGTCCATGCGGGATCTCCTCGTGCTACGAAATCCGTAGCGTATGGGGGTCTGCGTGCCTACCACGAGACGACGCGCGAGCGCGACCGACGGCGACCGCGCGGTCCGCGGCTCGCGGAGCGGTCGACCCGTGATGCGGGTGCTCGACTGGCTCGGCCGCCGCTGGACGCTGCGGGTGCTCTGGGAGCTGCGCGCGGGCGCGCTGCCGTTTCGCTCGCTTCAGGAGCGTTGCGACGCCGTCTCGCCGACGGTGCTGAACGAGCGTCTCCGCGAGCTGCGCGACGCCGGCGTGATCGCGCTCCGCGACGGTCGCGGGTACGAGCTCACCGCCGAAGGCCGCGCGCTCGGCGCGCTGCTCGTGCCGGTGAACGTCTGGGCCGAGCGCTGGGCCCGGCGGGCGATGCGTGTGCGCGGCGTCAATCGATCCGAGCGGTAACTCGCGGAGATCCGCGCCGCCTCGACCGGGCTGCGATGCCGCCGTTGTGCGCGCCGGCCGCGGCCGCGTGGTAGACGGGCCGTCACAACGCCGGTTCGATGCTGTCCTCGACCGCATTTCTCGCCAGCTCCCGGCTCCGCACGCCTGGCGTCCTCGCGCCGTGGACCTGGTGGCGGTTGCGAGCTAGGAGCTCGGAAGTCGATGGAACGTCCCGACGATGTCAACCGTCACTATGGAGGAGCATTCATGACCACGGATACTCGAGGCTGTGCAGTCGATTCAGCGGTTGGGGTGACGCGAAGGCGCGTCCTTTCGGGTGCGGCGGGCCTGGCCACCGCGCTGGCCGCGGGGCAGGCGCTCGCGGCCGACCCCCACGCCGGCCACGATCACACCGAGAAGCGCTACCTTCCGGGCGTGCGCAACAAGAAGCGGGTGGCCCTGGTGAAAGCCGCCGCCGACTGCACCGCGAAGGGCGACGCCTGCCTCAGCCACTGTATGGAGACCTTCGTGCAGGGTGACACGACCATGGCCACCTGTGCGGATGCGGTGCAGCAGATGTTGCCGGTCTGCCGCGCGATGTCCTCCCTGGGCGCCTACGACTCGAAGCACCTCCCCGATCTCGCGCGGGCGTGCATCGGTGTGTGCACCGATTGCGAGAAGGTGTGCCGCGAGCACGCCGAGCACCAGAAGGAGTGCAAGGACTGCGCGGATGCGTGTGCGGCCCTGATCGAGGAATGCAAGAAGCTGCTGGCGTGAGCCGCAGCGCCGGCGGGCGGAGACCCAGTGCTGGCCTCCGCCCGCCGCGTAGCCACCGTCGTCCCGACCTGCTCGAAAGCGTCAACGCCGCCGCCGCGAACGACGTTGCCGCCGTCGCGTTCGGCATCCCGATGGGTCGCCCGTGCTTTCACGCGGCGCCGCGGTGCGGGAATCAGCCGTCGCCGTGACGTCGCTCTTGGCCCGGCTGGCGAAGATGCTGGGTACGCTCGTCGTCGCGCTCGTCGCGAGCGCCACGACCACTGTCGGCACGGTGGCCGGTGCCAGCGCGGAGGGCGCCGCGGCGACCGCGCCCGCCGAGCTCGAGGTGTTCACGCGCGAGGGTTGTCCGCATTGCGCCGAGGCCGCCGATTTTCTCGCCGATCTCCGGCGCGAGCGGCCGGAGCTGCACATCGCCGTGCACGATGTCGGACGTGACGCGGCGGCGCTCGCCCGCCTGCGAGAGCTGGCGGCGCGCCAGGGCATCAGCCGCGCCGGTGTTCCGGCTTTCCTCGTCGACGGCGAGCTCGTGATCGGCTTTCGGGGTGCCGCCTCCGCCGCCGAGTTGCAGGCCCGCCTGGCCGGAGCGCGGTCCGTGGAGGACGCGGTCGACACCGGTTGGTTCGGGCTGCTGCGCGCGGATCGGCTCGGTCTACCCGTCTTCACCATCGCGCTCGGCCTCCTCGACGGCTTCAACCCGTGCGCGATGTGGATGCTGCTCTTCGTGCTGGCGCTGCTCGTGAACCTTCGCGACCGAACCCGGATGGCGCTGATCGGCGGGACGTTCGTGCTCGTGAGCGGAGTCGTCTACTTCGCTTTCATGGCGGCATGGCTGAACATCTTCCTCCTCATCGGCTACGTGCGCGCCGTCGAGATCGCGCTCGGTTTCCTCGTGGTCGCGATCGGCGCGGTGAACGTGAAGGATTTCGTGGCGTTCGGCCGGGGTCCCTCGCTCGGCATCCCGCAGGCGGTGAAGCCCGGGGTGTACGCGAGGATCCGAGGCATCCTGCAGGCCGAGCGCCTTCCGGCCGCGCTCGCCGGTGCGATCGTACTCGCCGTGCTCGTGAACGCGATCGAGCTGCTCTGCACCGCGGGGCTGCCAGTCCTGTACACGCGCATCCTGACCGGGCGAGCGCTGCCGAGCGGGCAGTACTACGGGTACCTCGCGCTCTACAACGTCGCCTACATGGCGGACGACGCGGTCATGCTCATGGTCGCCGTCGTCACGCTCGGCCGCCGCAAGCTGCAGGAGCGCGAAGGCCGGTGGTTGAAGCTGGCGAGCGGCGTCGTCATGCTCGGCCTCGGGACGGCGCTTCTCGCGCGCAGCGTCTGAACCTCGATTGTCCTCGCGACGTCGACGATGTCACGTGGAATCGCGGACGAAGATCCCGAGGACCTCGACGTGCGCCGTCTGGGGCAGGAGATCGAACGGTTGCACCCGGGCGAGGCCGAAGCCCCTGTCGGCGAGCACGGCGGCGTCGCGTGCGAACGATTCGGGATGGCAGGAGAGGTAGAGGATGCGACGCGGCGCGCGCGCGGCGACCGCGCGGGCGACGGTGGCTCCGGCCCCCTTGCGCGGCGGGTTCATGGTGACGACGTCGACCGGCTCCGTGAGCGCTCCGAGCGCGTCCTCGACGCGCCCCGCGACGAAGCGGACGTGCGCCGCGCCGGCGCGCGCGGCGTTCGCCCGGGCCGCATCGACCGCGGCCGCCACCTCCTCGATGCCGACCACCGCCCCGGCCGTCCGCGCGAGCGTGAGGGCGATGCCGCCGACGCCGCAATAGAGGTCGACGACGCGTGCGCCCGCGTCGACCGCCGCGGCCTCGGCGATCGCTCCGTAGATCCGGGCGGCCATGCGTGTGTTGGCCTGCACGAACGCGGTCGGCCCGGCGGCGATCACGACCTCACCGTAGCGCTCGCGAAGCACACGCTCGCCGAACACCGCCTCGGTGCGCGCGCCGAGGATCACGTTGCCGCTCGTGCGGTTCTCGTTCACGAGCAGCCCGGCGAGCGGCAGCGAGCGACGAAGGCGGCGCGCCACGCGCGCCGCCTGAGGCAGCGGGACACGCGAGCTCACCAGCGTCACGAGGACGTGCTCCTCCGCGACGCTGGCGCGCAGGAGCGCGTAGCGGACGCCCGTACGCCCGCGGCCGTGGATCGGCATGCGCTCGCGCTCGAGCGCGGCGCGCAGCGCCGGGATCGCGCGTTGCAGGAGGGGGGTGTGGAGTGGGCAGCCGCTCGCGTCGACGACACGGTGGGTGCCGGGGGCATAGAGGCCGAGGACGACGTCGGCGCGGGTCGCGCCGACCACGAGCTTGGTCTGCACGCGGTAGCCGCTCGGCTCGGAGGCGGGCGCGACGGGATCGACCGTCGCGACGCCGCCGTCCGGCAGGACCGCGGCGAGGGCCGCGACGACGCGGCGATGCTTGGAGGCGAGCTGATCCTCGTAGGGCCGCCCGACCCACGGGCAGCCGACGCAGCCCGGATAGTGCGGACACCCGAAGGGGGCGGCGGGTCGCGGCGTCGAGGGGGGCTCGGAGGAACGCGCCACGCGAACGTCTTTCCGTAGCGATGGGGAGCGAGAAGAGCAGGCGCGTCCGCCGCGCTCGGCGGACGCGCCCGCGACGTCAGTGGACCGCGGGCTTCGCGCCCGGCGCACCGGTCGGCGAGTCGGTCTCGTGGTACTGCATCTCGTACTTCTGCTCGAGCGCTTCGATGCGCCGCTCGAGATCGCGACGCTTCGCTTCGCTCATCGGCTGGGGCTTGCTCCTGGTCGTGGTCCGGGCGCTCTTGGCCGCCTTCGGCTTGACGGCGGTCTCGTCGGCATGCGCCGCGGTCGCCGCCATCGTCAGTGCTACGAGGCCGGTCATCAGGAATGATCGCATCGGTGCTCCTCCTTTAGGCGCGCTCTGGTATCGCAGCGGACGCCGAAAGAGAAGCTGGGCGCCATGGCCTTTACATGGCGGAGCTCCGGTGGATAGAGAAAAGCCATGACGCGCACCCCGGTAGTCGTCGCCACGTTGGCTTTCGTCGGCATCAGCAGCATGAGCGTCGTCCTCGCGGGGCCCGCGCTCGCCGACGGCAGCATCGACGCCAAGCTGCAGTGCCAGGTCGAGTACGGCTCGCAGTCCGAGATGGGCGCCGCCTGCAAGGAGGGCGTCGACCTCGCGGCGAAGGCGGACGCGACCGCGGAGGACGCCATGAACCGCTGCAGCGCGAGCCGGGAGAACGCGGCGCGGGTCACCGCCTGCCAGCAGGGCGTGACCCTGTACGGACGCTTCGCCGGCCGGGTACGGAGCACCGACAGGAGCGGCTTCTCCTATACCTGGACCCAGCCGAAGACGGGCTTCCAGGTCGACGTCGGCGACTACCAGGCGAGCGTCGGCAACCAGAAGGCCGTCGACGACTGCATGCGGGCGTTCGAGGGCACCGACGCGCCGCCGAGCTGCATGGCGGGCATCACCGTGCAGCCGAAGGCGCCGGCGCCGATGACGGCACCGGCCCGCGAGTAACGCCGGGCGCTACTCGCCGCACATCCGGCGCAGCGACCGATCGCGCGCCAGGGCGTCGTCCGGGATCGAGTCGCAGACCTTGCTGACGCGCGCGTGATGCGCCTCGTCGGCCGCGGCCTTGCGCTCGCTCACCCTGGCGGCCTCCCGCGCCGCGGGATCGCGACGAGCGTTCTCTTCCGCGATGCCGTGCGCGATGTCCGCGTCGCTGGTGCCCTCGGGCGCCTCGATCTTCACGGTGACCTCGTTCGGCGGGATCTTCGGCTTCGGCATGCCCGCCGGCCCCTCCGCCCGAGCGATGCCCGCCACGCTCGCCAGCAACGCCGCCCCCGCGATCACGATGGTTTTCATGGGGAACCCTCCTGACGCCGGCGGGTGCATGGCACGTGCCACGCGAAAAGCGACGACTCGCCGGGCGGCGGGCGGGCGAGGCACGTCACGCGCGTGACGACGCGACGTCCGGCCGCCGCCGACCTCGCATGCGCAAGCGCAGCGCGCCCGCTCAGCGCCGCGGGGACGCGAGGGGCACCGGGGTGAACGCCGCCGGCTTCGCCGGCGGGGCGGCGATCGGCATCTGGCCGTCGGCGGCCTCGACCGGATGCCCCTGCGTCGCCCACACGAAGAACCCCTCGTCCAGGATCGCGGTGTTCGGATACCCGCGCTTGCGAAGCTCTTCGAGGATGCGTCCCGACTCCTCGTGCGGACAGACGCAGTAGGCGATCACCCACGTGCCGTCGTTCGGCACCTTGTCGAGGTCGCGCATGTCGAAATAGGGGACGGAGACGGCACCCGTGATGTGCATCCGCAGGTAGTCGGACGTCGGCCGCGCGTCGATGATCACCATGCGGCGCTTCTCGGCCCAGGCGGCAGCGACCTCGGCGACCGACGCGTAGCGTCCGAGCCGGAGCGTGAAGTCGGGGGGTGCGCCCTGCGGGTTCAGGACGACGGGCATCGCCGGCGCGGGCGGGGGCGGTACGACGGGCGCCACGGGCACGGGACGCGCGAGCGAGCGCACGTAGGCGATGACGTCCTCGATCTCGTTCGCCGCGAGCTTCCCCTGCCAGGCCTCCATCGGCGTGCCCGGCCGGCCTTCCACGACCGCGACCCGGAGGTACGCGTCGGAGGCGGAGGCGAGGAACATCGGGTTCGCCAGGTGGACGGCGTTCCCGCGCCCGGTCGCGGTTCCGTGACAGCTCTCGCAGTGCGCGGCGTAGAGGCGGCCACCCGCGGCGACGTCCCCCTTCGAGGCCTTGGGGGGCAGGACCGGCGGCGCGGCGGCGCCGTCGCGGACGAAATCGACGAGCGCGTCGACCTCGGCGGGCTCGAGCGGGCCGCCGACGCTCTTGCCGAAGCCCGCCATCGCGGTTCCGGCGCGTCCGCGCTCGATCGCGACCTGCAGGAAGGGCGTGCTCGCGCTCGCGCGGAAGGTCGGCGAGGAGAGCGAGGGCGCGTTGTCGGCCGCGTACCCCTCGAGCGCAGCGCCGTGGCAGAGCTGGCAGTACTTCGCGTAGAGTGCCCGTCCGTCCGGCGCGGCGGCGGCGCGGGACGCCGCCGCCCCGAGGACGACGAGAGCCACGGCGAAGGAGAGCAGGGGACGAGCGACGACCATCACGAGCGGGGCCTCCGAATGTCACAGATCGCGGTCGCGGGCCACCCGGGCGCGCCGCGCTTGCCGGGCGCCCGTCGGTGCGCCAGAAGCAGCCGGTGCCGATGGGAACGTCGCGATGGATCGCGTTCTTCCACCCGTTCGTGGCGCTCGCCACCCTGGTGTTCATGGCCTGGGTCGCGTCGCTCGGCCTGCGCTCGCGCGACCGCCTCGAGGGGCACCTGCGGGCGCGCCACGCCCGGCTCGCGGCGTGGGCCTACGGACTCATGGTGTTCAACGTGGCCGCGGGACTCGTCTCGACCCGGGTGTTGCGGCCCGATCTCGACGCGCGCGGCCTCATGCACTTCCGCCTCGCGGTCGCGATCGTGGTGGTGATGACCGCCGCCGCCTGGCTCTCGCGCCGGATCGAGCGCGACGCCACGGCGCGCATGCTGCACCCCATCCTGGGACTGCTCGCGCTCGTCCTCTCGGGATTGCAGGTCTTCTTCGGCATGCCGCTCCTGCCGCTCTGAGCGGCGCGCGCGATCAGCACGCTGCCAGGGGACGGCGATGATAGGACGCCGCGCGTGCGTGCATGGAGTTCCCAAGGTTCCATGATGAGCTCCATGCAGGGAGTCATGACGCCTCGGAGAACAGTTTGAGCTGTGCGGCGCGAACCACTTCGGCGTCGGCTGAGGAGAGTCTTCCCAACTGACCGCGCACCAGACGATGGTCGAGGGTAAATAGCTTGAAGCGCACCTTGGAAGGCGCTGGCAACCCGGCGGCGGCCAGGTCGGTGAGCGGACAATCCAGCGGCCAGGGAGCATTGGCTTGCGACGTGATCATCGCCATCACCGAATGCCCGGCCGGCGTGTTGAACGTGACCGGGTCGGACAGCACCAGCGCCGGCCGGTTCTTGCTGGCGTTGCGGTCGGTGAAGGGGAAAGGAACGCGGACGACGATGTAGCGCTCAAAGCTCACGGTAGGCTTCCTCGTCGGCGGCGCCAGCCCACTCGCCGAGCGTGCCCTCGACGGCTCGCAGGTATTCGATATCGAGAGGCCGCACGCCACGTACGGTGGCGACCCCGTCCGGGCCGACTTCCCAGGCGATCAGGTCGCCTGCCGCGACGCCCAGCGCGGCGCGCACTTCCCGCGGAATCGTGGTTTGGCCCTTTGCGGTGATCTTGGCAACGGCAACCATCGTCTCCTCCTGTAAGGACCGCATTACTTCCTTACTATGAGGCGAGCATTCCGTCTGGTCAAGCAGGCCCGTCTGAAGCCAGTCAAGGGCGGCATGCTCGGCCGGATGATTCTGCGCTGGGTGGCGGCCGCGCTCGATCACGCCCAACCGCGCTTCCGAGCGATCCGGGGATTCAGCGAATTGCCGAAACTCCGCACTGCACTCGTCGCGAATCTTGCCTCAGGTGGCAAAATCGGAGAAGAGCTGGCCGCGTGATGACACCGTCACCGAGGACCGCCGTTTTCAACAACGACTTTTAGCAGCGAACGGGACATCCCCGTGGCGGGCGAGGTACTCGGACAGCGCCTCGGCATACAGCTGACTGCGGGACTTCCTGGTTCGACGTGCTTGGCGCTCTGCCTCTCGAAAAACGTCGTCGCGTAGCGAGACAGCGGTCTTCATACCGATGGTATAACCCGTGGCGACCCGCGTCGCAAGGCCGAGTCGGCCTTTGGTGTGCTGCCTTTTGAAGCCGCCTAACGCCCAGCATCAGCGGCGGCGCGAAGCGCCGTCAGCTGCATGCTGTTGTTAGACGCCCATCTCATGCGGCCGCCCATTCCCCGGACAGCAGCGCCGCCTGCTCCAGAACCGTCTGCGTCGCCTTCTCCTGCTTGTCCGGCGGGTAGCCGTGCTTGCGCAGGATGCGCTTGACCAGGACGCGAAGCTGGGCGCGCACGTTCTCGCGCAGAGTCCAGTCGATGGTGACGTTCCTGCGCACCGTCTCGACCAGCTCGCGTGCGATCGCCCGCAAAGTGTCGTCGCCCAGGACCTTCACCGCGCTGTCGTTCGTCTCCAGCGCGTCGTAGAAGGCCAGCTCGTCCTCCGACAGACCCAGCGTCTCGCCGCGCTCGTTCGCTTCGCGCATTTCTCTCGCCAGCGCGATCAGCTCCTCGATCACCTGCGCGGCTTCGATCGCCCGATTCTGGTAGCGGCGGATGGTCTGCTCCAGCATCTCGGCGAACGAGCGCGCCTGCACGAGGTTCTTACGACGCCGGCTCGCGACCTCGCCTTTGAGCAGTTTCTGCAGCAGCTCGACCGCGAGGTTCCGCTGCGGCATGCCGCGCACTTCGGCCAGGAATTCGTCGGAGAGAATCGAGATGTCGGGCTTCTGGAGCCCGGCGGCCGCGAAGATGTCCACGACTCCTTCCGGAGCGACCGCACGCGAGATGATCTGCCGCACGGCTTGCTCGATGTCCTCCTCCGGACGCGCCTCGCCGGGCGCGCGCTTGGCGAGCACAGCCTGCACCGCCTGAAAGAACGCCACGTCGTCACGGATGCGCAGTGCTTCGGCGTGCGGTACCGCCAGCGCGAAGGCCTGCGACAGCTCGCGCACCGCGCTAATGCAGCGCTCCTTGCCGCGCTCCTGCGCCAGGATGTGTTCCTGCGCTGCGGGCAGCAGGCCCAATCGCTCCGCCGGCGTGCCGGTCGTCCACTTCGAGCGGTCGAAGCCGTGAAAGAGGCCGCAGCAGACCTCGAACTTCTCCAGCATCAGGGCGACCGCCTCGTCCTGGTCGAGCGCCGTGCGCCCGGTGCCGCCGCTCTCGGTGTAGGTGGCCAGCGCCTGCTTCAGTTCCTGCGCGAGACCCAGGTAGTCCACCACCAGCCCGCCAGGCTTGTCTTTGAACACGCGGTTCACGCGCGCGATGGCCTGCATGAGACCGTGCCCGCGCATCGGCTTGTCAATGTACATGGTGTGCAGGCTCGGCGCGTCGAAACCGGTCAGCCACATGTCCCGCACCAGCACCATGCGAAGCGAATCGCCCGAGTCACGAAAGCGATTGGCGAGCGTTTCGCGCCGCGGCTTGTTACGGATGTGCTGCTGCCAATCCACGGGGTCTGACGCCGACCCCGTCATCACGACCTTGATGGCTCCCGCATCGTCCTCGGTGGCCGCCCATTGTGGCCGCAACCTGGCAATCGCGTGGTACAGGTCAACGCAAATGCGCCGGCTCATGCACACGATCATCGCCTTGCCGTCCATCGCCTCAAGGCGCTTCTCGAAGTGCTCGACGATATCGTGCGCCACGAGTTCAAGCCGCTTCCCGGCGCCAACCACTGCTTCCAGCTGCGCCCACTTGGTCTTGAGCTTCTCCTTGCGCTCGACCTCCTCGCCCTCGGTGGCCTCCTCGAAGTCCGGGTCGATCTTCGGCCGCTCTCCCTCGTCGAGAGCCAGCTTCGCCAGCCGGCTCTCGTAGTAGATCGGCACCGTCGCCCCGTCCTGGACGGCGCGCTGGATGTCGTAGACGCTGATGTAGTCACCGAATACCGCGCGCGTGTTCGCGTCCTGCAGCTCGATCGGCGTGCCGGTGAAGCCGATGAACGAGGCGTGCGGCAGGGCGTCGCGCATGTGGCGCGCGTAGCCGTCGATGAAATCGTATTGGCTGCGGTGCGCCTCGTCGGCGATCACCACGATGTTGCGGCGGTCCGAGAGCGTTGGGTGCCGGTCGCCCGCCTCCTCGGGGAAGAACTTGTGGATGGTCGTGAAAACTACGCCCCCCGCCGCCACCGAGAGCAAGTCTCGCAGGTGCGCCCGGGATTCGGCCTGCACCGGCGGCTGGCGCAGCAGGTCCTGGCAGCGCGAGAAGGTGCCGAAGAGCTGGTCGTCGAGGTCGTTGCGGTCGGTGAGCACCACGATCGTCGGGTTCTCCATCGCCGGCTCGCGGACGATGCGACCGGCGTAGAAGGCCATCGTCAGGCTCTTGCCCGAACCCTGCGTGTGCCAGACCACGCCCACGCGGCGGTCGCCTGGCTTGCCGCCGGGCTTGCGCCCCGCCTCGTAGCGCCCGGTCCCCTCGGCCACCCGATCCGCACGGGCCAGCTCGGCGGCGCGCAGCGTCTCGCCCACGGCCACCTGCACCGCGTGGAACTGGTGGTAACCTGCCAGCTTCTTGACCAGCCGCCCGCTGCCGTCGTCCTCGAAGACGAGGAAGTCGCGCACCAGATCGAGGAAGCGGCGCGGCGCGAACACGCCCTCGATCACCACTTGCAGCTCAGGCATGTGGCTGTCGGCCAGTGCGTCACCGGCGATGGTGCGCCATGGCTTGAACCACTCCCGCCCGGCGCCGAGCGCTCCGACCCGAGCCTCGACGCCGTCGGAGACGACTAGCACGCCGTTCGACGCGAAGAGCGCCGGGATCTCGGCCTGGTAGGTCTGGAGCTGCTGGAAGGCGGACCAGATCGTCGCGTTCTCGTCCGCCGCGTTCTTGAGTTCCAGCACCGCCAGCGGCAGGCCGTTCACGAGCAGCACCACGTCCGGTCGGCGGCTGTGCTTGTTCTCCGTGACGCTGAACTGATTGACAGCGAGCCAGTCGTTGGCACCGGGCTCGTCGAAGTCGATCACCCGCGCCTGCGCGCCGCGCAGCTCGCCCTCGGGCGTGCGGTACTCGACCGTCACGCCGTTCACGAGCAGCCGATGCAGCGCGCGATTACGCTGGAGCAGGTCTGCGCCCTCGGGCCGCGTGAGCTTGCGGAACGCATCCTCCAGCGCCTCGGGTGGCAGCGCGGGGTTGAGCCGGGCCAACGCATCGCGCAGCCGCTGCGCGAGCACCACCTCGCCGTAGTCGCGCCGCTCGGCGGCTGGCATGTCCGGTGCGATGTCGGGGCCGTGCGCGATGCGCCAGCCCGCGGCCTCCAGCCAGGCGAGGGCGGCCTGCTCGACGACGGATTCGGTGACACCGCGTTCCGTCATGGTGCCGCCTCCGATGGAGCCACCGCGCCGACCTCTGCGTCCTCACTGTTCTCGTCGAACTCGGCCGCGTAGATGCGGTAGCTCTCCGGCTCCATCTGGAAGAGGACTTCGCTGGCCCGGAACTCGATTTCGAAGATGCGGACCGGGCCGTGCGCCTCGTCGACGGAATCGTTGAACGCCTCGTGTTCGTCGTACAGCGAGCGGGGCGAGGGCAGCGGCGTGCGGTCCTGCCGGTGGACGCGGTGCAGGAACCCGACGATGGTGTCGGCCGCCTCGGCCGCCATCAGCGCCTGCACCGACTCCATCGCCGGACGCGGCTTGTCCGACCCGTGAGAAGCGAAGCCGCACTGATTGCGCAGTTCGCAGATGCCCTGGATAGCCGTGCTCAGCCCGCTGAGCGTGCGCCTCAGGCTGTCGCCTGTCGCCGCTTCGCCGCTCGCCGTGAGCGGCAAAAACGGCAGGTGGTTGCTCGCGGTCTTGAAGAGCCTAGGCAGGTCGTCGTCTTCGCTGAAGGCGACCTTGCGTTCGCCGAGGATCGTCCGGCACGCCGTCTCGACCAGCGTCCGCGCCAGGTCGAAAGCGAGGGCAGGATTCTCCACCACGGCCTGCTCGATGCTCCGCACCTGCTCCTCGATGTGCGTCAGCCCGGCCGCGAACGCCTCGCGCGAACCGTGCATGACGAACGGAGCAGCAGGTGCGGGAGCCGCCATCAGACAGCCCTCCCGATGAACTTCTCGGCATCCCCGATGCGAATCTCGCCCGAGATGAGCTTGGGCAGCAGCGCGTCACGCAGAGCAGCGAGGGTGCGGGATTCGCGTCTGCATTCGAGTGTCCGCGCGAGGAGCGGCTCCGCCGCCTGCTCGAATCGCCTCAGGAGTGATTCGGGCGGTCGGACGACTGCCAGCCCGAGAATTGCGGCCGCCTGCGCTCTCTGATGGCTTTTCGACGTTCCCGTGACGAGGCCTTCGAGTTCCTGTCTGAACGATTGGGAGCGTGCAAGGCAGTACACGTGGGATCGTCCATGCGGTGGACGCGGAACGAGCACCAGAAACTCTGTCGAGCAGATCGCGCGATCCCCCGGCTGAACGTCGACGAGCCATACTCGCTCGATCTCGGGATTCAGTTTCGAGAGCAGCACGACCCCGGCCGGAACGCGAGCTTTCAGGCTCTTGATGCTCTCGCCGACTTCGTGCTTCGGCCACTGTCCCTCGTCGTAGGCTGGGATGCTGAAGTGACGGAACGCCACGTCCGGCGACTCCAGGGGATTTTCGGTCTCCCTGCGTAGCTCGACCACGGCGTCGAATGTGCCCCACTCCCACCCCTCCGGAATCTCGCCGAGTTCGGAGTCGACGAGGCGGGCGGGGAAGAGGTCGGCGAGGGGCTTGGGGAGGCCGGGGTCGCGCCCTTGGGCCTTGGCGCGGACTGGGTCGAAGTCCACGAACCACGACTTGAAGAGTGCCCGCGCCATCGCCTCCAGCGTCTCGCTCATCCGCCGGTTCAGCGCGATCTTGTCGTCCAGCGTGCCGAGGATGTGGGCGATGGCGCGTTGTTCCACTGGTTCGGGAACCGCAGCGGGAATCCGACTCAGGATGTCCTGATTCAGCAGTGGTTGCCCGGAGCCGGCACGCCAGTTGTTCAGGCTGAGCGTTCCAAGCAGGTAGAACAAGAACCGCGAATCGTTGTCATCGAGCGCTGTTGCGCGAATCGCGTTATCCGTTACCCAGCAGCGCTCCTTGCTGAGGTAAAGGGAGCCGCAGTAGCTGCCTACGCGCCCGATCACGATCGAACCCGCATCTGAATTGGGTGCGGCGGCACGCCCGATCACGCCGTTTGAGCCGTAGACCGGATAGGGCAGGCCGTCTGCTCGCTCTGGACTTGAGCGGCCATTCGCGAACGACAGCAAGCGTCCGAGCGTCGTCTCAGCCCACTTACCCGCCATACCCGAGCTCCTTCAGGTTGGCGGCGATGGCGGCATCCAGCTTCGCAGCCTCGGCCTGCTGCTCGCGCAGCGTCGCGACGAGCCGCTTCATCTTCTCCTCGAACTGCTCGCCATCGTCCTCCTGCGCCTCGGCGCCGACGTAGCGGCCGGGCGTGAGCACGTGGCCGTGCTTGCGCACCTCGTCGAGCGCCGCGCTCTTGCAGTAGCCGGGCACGTCGGCGTACTCGCCCGCCTCCTGCTCGCCGCGCCAGGCGTGGTAGGTCGCGGCGATGCGCGCGACGTCCTCGTCGGTCAGCTCGCGGTGGGTGCGGTCCACCATGCGGCCGAGCTTGCGGGCGTCGATGAAGAGCAATTGGCTGCGACGATCGCGGAACTTGCCGTTCCTGCGGTCGCGCGCGAGGAACCACAGGCACGCGGGGATCTGCGTCGAGTAGAAGAGCTGGCCCGGCAGCGCCACCATGCAGTCCACGAGGCCGGCTTCGATCAGGGCCTTGCGGATCTCGCCCTCGCCCGACTGGTTCGACGACATCGAGCCGTTGGCGAGCACGAAGCCCGCGACACCCGCGGGCGCGAGGTGATGCACGATGTGCTGCACCCAGGCGAAGTTGGCGTTGCCGGCAGGTGGCGCGCCGTACTGCCAGCGCTTGTCGCCCTGCAGGCGCTCGCCGCCCCAGTCGGAGACGTTGAACGGCGGGTTGGCGAGGATGAAGTCGGCCTTGAGGTCAGGGTGGCGGTCGTTGTGGAAGGTGTCGCCGTGCGCGATCTGGCCGTCGATGCCGCGGATGGCGAGGTTCATCTTGGCGAGCCGCCAGGTGGTGTAGTTCGACTCCTGGCCGTAGATCGAGATGTCCGCCTTCGCCTTGCCGCCGTTGCCGTTCCCCTTGGCGTGCGCGCGGATGAACTCCACCGATTGCACGAACATGCCCGACGAGCCGCAGCACGGGTCGTAAACGCGGCCGCGGTAGGGCTCGAGCATTTCGACGAGGAGCTTGACCACGCAGCGCGGCGTGTAGAACTCGCCGCCCTTCTTGCCCTCGGCGCTCGCGAACTGCGAGAGGAAGTACTCGTAGACGCGGCCGAGCACGTCCTTGGCGCGG
>JADLHM010000063.1 GCA_020848745.1 Deltaproteobacteria bacterium
GCGGGGCTCACCGCGGGGCGCATCGTCGAAGTCGAAGCCTACCGCGGCCCGGAGGATCGCGCGGCGCATACGGCCGGAGGACGACGAACGGCGCGCAACGAGGTCATGTGGGGCCCGGGAGGGCACCTGTACGTCTACTTCACGTACGGTATGCACCATTGTTGCAACGTCGTGACGCGCGACGCCGACGAACCCGAGGCAGTGCTGCTCCGCGCGCTCGAACCTCTCGCCGGCATCGAACTCATGCGCCGACGACGAAATGCTCGCGATCTTCCGACTGTCACACTCGCTCGCGGACCGGGCAACCTCTGCCGAGCCCTCGGCATCGACCGCCGACACGACGGCTGCGACCTGACGACGGGACCGATCGTCATCCTCGACGCGCCCATGGCGCGAGCATCACTGGTGGCTGTGTCCGCCCGGGTCGGCGTCGAGTATGCCGGCGAGCACGCGCTTCGACCCTGGCGCTTCTTCCTCCGTCATTCGTTGGCTGTATCAGCTCCACGCGTCGGCGAGCGGCTCAGTCGCGCTTGATGCGCTCCATGACCATCATCGGATCCGCTCCCCCCGCCTCCAGATCGACGCCCGTCGTCTCGAGGAAGCGGGCCACCATCATGTAGAAGCCGATCGTCAGGATGGCTTCGCAGAGCTCGCGATCCGAAAAATGACTCCGTACGGCTGCGAGCGTGCCGTCGCTCGCACGCGGTCCCGCCAGGAGTTCGTCGGTCAGACGCAGCATCACACGCGCGCCCTCGTCGAAGCACGGCGCCGCCGTGTCGTCGCGCTCGAGCGCCGCGATCTCCTCGTCGGACACCCCGCACGCTCGCCCGATCGGTACGTGCTGCTGCCATTCGTACGGCGCCGGAGACCGTCGTCCCACCCGTAAGATGATGAGCTCGCGAACACGAGCATCCAACGCAGCGTGCGAGAGAATCGCCGTACCGAGCCGACCGAATCCACGAAGAAACGTCGGCGCGTGCGGCAACATCCGGAAGATGTTCAGGGGCGGCAAGCCGGCGGCGAGCGTACGGACGCGTTCCTCGACGCAGGCGAGGTCTGGATACGGGATGCGAGCCATGGCGAATGGTTAACGGAGTCTTCGTGTGAAGAGCAACCCGGGCAGGCTTGACTCGCCACGTCCCCGATGGTTCCCACGCCAGGTGCCTCGTGACTTCCAGTGGAGCGCGCCGGTCCTGCAGGCCGACCTCGACGCCTTTGGCGAGCTCCGCTCCATGAGCCTCCTGCGATCGCTGCAGGAAGCCGCCACCCGCGCCTCGAGCGATGCCGGATTCGATACCGCTTACTACGACCGCACGGGCGGCATGTGGATCATTCGTCGGACGCAAATGCGGCTGGAGAGCCCCGCCCGTTACGGCGATGTCCTCGACATCCGGACGTGGATCACCGACTTTCGGCGCGTCCGCTCACAACGGGCGTACGAGGTACGGAGCGGCAATCGTCTCGTCGCTCGGGCCCTTTCCGATTGGGTGTTCGTCGATCAGCGCGGACGGCCGCGACGGATCCCACCGGAATGGTACGCGACGTTCGGCGTCGCCGAGACCCACGCGGCGACACGGACTCCGTTTCCCGAGACCTCCCCCTCCGCGCAGGCCGCGACGTTTCAGCGCCGCATCGAGCTCCACGAGCTCGACGCGCTCCGGCACGTGAACAATTCGAACTACACGGCCTACCTGGAGCAAGCCATGCTGGACATGACCGAAGCCGCCGGATGCGGATTCGAGGCCCAGATCGCCGCGGGTGGACGATTGCGCGCGGAGAGCCACGACCTCGAGTATCTCGATGCCGCGCTCTACGGCGAGACGATCGCGGTCACGACCTGGCTCACCCATGCGACGGCGGACGCGCTCGAGCAACACACGCATTTGCATCGGGGCGATCCAGACCGCCCCCTGCTCCAAGCCCACAGTCGTCATCGCTGGATCGCTCCCGACGATGCGCCGATGCCGCACACGCTCCGTAGCGCATTTCGCGTCCCCTGATTTGCGGGGGATGGGGCCTTCCAGTATCGTTTCGCGCCATGAGCGTTTTGCGCCACACGCGTAGGATCACGATCGGCCGACAAGCGGTCGGAGGCGACGCCGCCGTCGTCGTACAGAGCATGTGCGCCACGAAGACACGAGACATCGACGCAACCGTCGCGCAGGTCCATCAGCTGGCTCGCGCCGGAGCCGGCGTCGTCCGGATCGCCGTCGACAACGAGAAAGAGGTCGCGGCGCTCAGAGAAATCCGCCGGCAGACCGAGGGTGTCACTCTGTCCGTCGACCTGCAGGAGAATTACCGGGTCGCCGCGTCGGTGGCGCCATGGATCGACAAGATCCGGTACAATCCGGGGCACCTGCACCACATCGAACGGTCCAAACCGATCGCGGACAAGGTCGCCTGGCTCGCCGGCATCGCTCGCGACAACGACTGCGCGGTGCGCATCGGAGTCAACTGCGGATCCGTCGCTCCCGAATTCCTCGAACGGCACCCGAACGACCAATTGGCGGCGATCGTTCAATCGGCCCTTCATCATTGCGACCTGATGGAACGATTCGGCTTCGATCGTTTCGTCGTCTCGCTCAAGGATTCCGACCCCGACAAGGTCGTCGCGGCGAACTCGCGGTTCGCGGAAGCGCGGCCCGATATTCCGATCCACCTCGGCGTCACCGAAGCGGGAATGCCGCCCGAAGGCATCACCAAGACGCGACTCGCCTTCGAGCAATTGCTCACGCGGGGCATCGGCGACACGATCCGGGTCTCTCTCACCCTCCCGAACGAGCGTAAGCACGAGGAGGTCGAGGTCGGGCACCAGATCATCGCGGACGTCGCCGATGGACGATTCATCTCCGTCCCGGATTTCGGCAAGGGCCTGAACATCATCTCATGCCCCAGCTGCTCCCGCGTCGAGAACGAGAGCTTCGTGGAACTCGCGCAGCACGTGAAGGATCTCACCACCTACGCGGCGGCGCACCGCATCACGATTGCGGTCATGGGCTGTCGCGTCAACGGTCCTGGCGAGACGGATGACGCCGATCTCGGGCTCTGGTGCGGCCCCACCACGGTGAACCTCAAGAAGAAGGACGTCAAGGTCGGAGCCTACAGCTACACGGACGTCCTACCCAGGCTGCGCCAAGAACTCGACCGCTTGATCGCGGAGCGTGTCTAGTCCGTCAGATGCGTTCGATGATCGTGGTAATGCCCATGCCCCCGCCAATACACATCGTAACGAGGCCGGTGGCCTGGTCGCGGCGCTCCAACTCGTCCAGCACGGTCCCGATCAACATTGCGCCCGTCGCCCCCAGGGGATGACCGAGCGCGATCGCCCCACCGTTCACGTTGACTCGATCCGGATCGATCCTGCAGTCGCGGATGACCTTCAGCGGTACCACCGCAAACGCCTCGTTGATCTCGACGAGATCGATGTCCTTGATCGTCATCCCAGCTTTCCCGAGACATCGCTCGGTCGCCGGAACGGGCGCGGTCAACATGATGACCGGCTCGGCACCATGCGTCGCCATGGCTCGCACACGCGCCCGCGGCTTCAATCCGTGCGCCCGGGCATAGTCGGGCGACGCGATCAAAACGGCTGCGGCACCGTCGACGATACCGCTCGAGTTGCCCGCGGTGTGAACGTGCTCGATCTTCTTCACTTGCGGGTAGATCTTCCGCGCCTTTTCATCGAAGCTGAGCTCGTCGCCCTTCTGCACGTACTGGCCCAACTGTAGGAACGACGGCTCGAGCTTCCCGAGGCCCTCGAGGGTGGTCTGCGGTCGCGGGAACTCGTCGTGATCCAGCGCCATCGTCCCGTCGAGATTCTTCACGGGCACGACGCTTTTCGCGAACCGCCCCTCCTCGATCGCGACCTTGGCGCGCTGCTGACTCGCCAGGGCGAAACGATCCACGTCGTCGCGCGAAAATCCCTCGATCGTCGCAATCAGGTCTGCGGAGATGCCCTGCGGAACGAGAGGGAACATCTCGCGAAGATGACGATTATGGCCGTCGATGCCCGAACCATCGGATCCCATCGGTTGGCGCGACATACTCTCGACTCCCCCGCCGACGACCAACTCCTGCTGCCCCGACATGACGCCCATCAGGGCGAAGTTCACGGCTTGCTGGCCGGAGCCGCAAAAGCGGTTCAATGAAACGCCGGTGACGTCCGTCGGCCAGCCGGACACCAGGGTCGCCATCCGCGCGATGCAGCCACCCTGCTCGCCGGCCTCCGTCACGCACCCCGCAACGACGTCTTCGACGTCCTTCGGTTCGAATGTGTGGCGAACCGACAACGCCTGCAGCACCTGAGCCAGGAGCTCCTGCGGATGGATGTGCGAAAGGGCACCGCTGTCCTTCTTGCCGCGCCCACGGGGCGTACGAACGGCGTCGATGATCCACGCTTCCGCCATGACTCGTCTCCTTCGAGTAGGTATGGGCGAAGACTAAATCCCGCCTCGACCGCCATTGCAACGAATCGCCGCCCCGGCCCCGACTGCCCGCGGCGCCGGGCGGCACGCGCGCCGTCATGATCAGGTCGGTGGACCGACGCGATACGGCGCCGCAACGGCCCGAGCGTCGACCGCGTGGGTCGCAGCAACCACGATTGCGGCGCCGGATCCACGCGCGCGGCAGCGTGTCCCCACATTCGCGCGGAGGGCGTCAATATCCACCGAGACTACGGGACCAGCTGAAAGCGCCGACGTGGCGCGGCCGGATGGCCGTGAAATGCCTGCGGTCGGTCGTCGCAATGGTTCCGAGCCGGAGCCGCTCGGCGATCGCCACCACCGACGCATCCACGAATCCGGTCGAGGAGTAGACCACGACCATGCTTTGCGGTTGGCTGTCGAGCGAGTTTCCAGTAGCCTGCGTCCGTGAGTCGCTCGTTGCCGATTCCGCCGCCGGGTTTTGACGAGCTGCCGACCGACGAGAAGGTCCGGTATGTCGAGACCCTCTGGGACCGCATCGCAACGGCACCCGATCAGGTTCCCGTCCCCGATTGGCATCGGCAGCTCATACGCGATCGGCTCGCCGAGCATCGTAAGGATCCGGATGCTAAACGCTCGTGGCACGAGGTTCGCGAGGAACTGCTTCAAGAGCTTGCCCACAACAAGCACACGCCGCGCTGATGTCCACGGAGGTGATCGTCCGTCCGGCGGCAGCGGCGGACGCTCGCGAGGCAGCGCTCTGGTACGAGGCCAAACGCGAAGGACTGGGTGCCGAATTCGTGCTGGAGCTCGACGCGCTCATACGATCGCATCGCGCAGCATCCGTTGCACTTCCCTGTGATCGACGAGGGGA
>JADLHM010000064.1 GCA_020848745.1 Deltaproteobacteria bacterium
AGCAGATCTGGAGGCAGGAGTTCACGTACGACCGGTGGGGGAACCGGAACTGGGGCCCCGGGACGACGTCGAACGCGCAGGGGCCGGCGGTCGTCATCGACCCGGCGACGAACCGGCTCGCGAGTTCGGGAGGGCAGGCGTGCGTCTACGACGCGGCCGGGAACCTGATGTCAATGAAAACTGAAAAGTGGACCAGTGTGGCAATTGAAAAGTAGACCACCTGATCTCCCGGGGAGAGAGATTGGGGGGTGTGGGGGGAAAGAGAGAGGGGGCGCAGTTCATCGTGATGACGCGATGGCGTCGGAGTCTTCGGATCGAGGAGGTTCGGCGGCGTTCGGCGCCGGAACCGACAGGACGCGTTCGCGGAGCCTGTAGGAGTTGCCCTTGATCGAGAAGACGTGGGAGTGGTGCAGGATGCGATCGAGAATCGCGGTCGCGATCGCGTGATCGCCGAAGAGTTCCGGCCATTCGGTGACAGCCTTGTTCGACGTGAGGATCAGGCTGGAACGCTCGTAACGGGCCGAGACGACCTGGAAGAGGTAGTTGGCCTCGGCGCGCGAGAGCGGGAGATAGCCGACCTCGTCGACGACCAGCAGCTGGGATTTGCGCGAGTAGGTGCGCAGCTTCTGGGCGAGTTTGCCGGCGCTGTCGGCGGCCGCAAGGCTGCGAATCATCTGATCCATCGTGGTGAAGTAGACCGAGGTCCCGTGCTGACAGGCGCGGATGGCGAGGGCGACGGCCAGATGGGTCTTGCCGACGCCGGGAGGCCCGAGCAGCAGGACGTTCTCGCGACGTGAAACAAACGAGAGCGCGGCGAGGTCCATGATGCGGCCGCGGTCGATCGACGGCTGGAAGGCGAAGTCGAAGGCGTCGAGCGTCTTGAGGTACGGAAATGCGGCGAGTTTGAGCGAGTTCTTGATGCGCCGCTCCTCGCGAGCGGCGATCTCGTCTTCGAAGAGGCGGTCGAGGAGCTCCGAGTGGCCCCATTGTTCGGACTCCGCGAGTTTGAGCGTGTCGTTGAAGCTCTCCTTGGCCCGCCAGAGACCGAGCCGATCCAGATGCTCGACGATGCGTTCGTGGGTGAGGTCGGTGGAGGCTTTCATACGAGCACCTCCACGAGATCGGCGTATTCGGCGATCGGTCGGACCGGTACGTCGGCGAGCGGCCACCGGACGAGTGTTGGTTCGGGTTTGACGGGACGTTGTGCTGCGGGTGCGGCGTCACGTCGCGCCCGTTCCCATCGTGGACGGCGGAGATCGGCGACGTGCGCTTCGACGATCGATCGATCGCCCTTGGCGACGCTGTCGTGGGTGGCGACCGAATCGCAGCGGTCGAAGATCTCGATGCGTCCGGTGCGATGGTCCGCCTTGACCGTCAGCGTCGCGCCGACGAGGCGGTACGGCACCGAGTAGGCGGCGCCGTTGTAGGAGACCGTGCAGTCGCTGCGGACGATTCGCGATTCGGGCAGTCGCGTGTCGAAGGCCACGCCCGGAAGCGGCAGCAGATAGGCCGACTCGCGGACGAATCGATCGGCCGGCCGCGCGCTCGTCGTCGTGTGGACGCGATGCGCGTGGCGACGGTCGTCGTCGGCCAGGGCCTCGCGAAGGGCTTCGAGCGACGGATAGGTCCGGCGCAGCAGCTCGCTGTCCTCGAGATCGAGGAAACTGCGCTCGACTTTCCCCTTTCGCTCCGGACGACGGACCGGCGCGGGCGCCGGCTCGACCCCGTAGTGATCGCAGAAGGCGGCAAAGAGCGGATGCAGCCTCAGCGCGGGGCGCGGCTTGATCACGGCGGCCTTGAAGTTGTCGAAGACGATCCGCTGCGGAACGCCGCCGAGCCGTTCGAACGTCTCACGCAGATCCGCAAGCACGCCAGCCAGCTTCGCGTCCGTCACCGCCAGCGTGATGCGCAGCCGCGAATAGCAGAGCACGAACCGGAAGATCCACACCTTGCAGTGCGGATTGCCTTCGAGCAGTCCGCAGATGTGGCCCTTCCAGTCGAACTGTCCTTCGACGCCGGGGCCGGTCTCGAATCGCACGCACGCGCGCTTTCGTGCCTGCTCGAGCTCGCGCTGCGCACGGACCCACGTCTTCACCGACTCGTAGCAGCCTGCATAGCCCTGCTCGACGATCTCGTCGTAGAGCCTCGACGCGAGCACGTATGGCCGTGACTCGAGCGCCTGACCGAGGTACGACAGCCACGGCGTGAGCTTCGTCGGGCGCGGGACCCTCGGCCCATACGACTTCGGAACGGTTTCCGACAGCGACTTGCGCACCGTCGTGCGCGAATGACCCGTGTGACGGGCGATTGCCCGTATCGACATTCCCTGCCGGGAGAGCATCTTGATGTCCATCCAGACCTCCTGGGTGATCACGGAACCCCCCTTCACCCCGAGGCCTGTCTGGCGTCGATCGCCGAAGCGAGGGTAACCGATCTCGGGCGCCCTCTCCCGCGCCCCCACTCCCAGGTGGTCTACTTTTCAATTACCGAGATGGACCAGTTTTACCTTTTCATTGGCACCTGACGGGCGAAGGAACGAAGACGTTTCATTTCAATGCCGGGGGTATGATGTGGAAGTCGGTGACAGGCGTGACGTCGACGTACGTTTACGACGCCA
>JADLHM010000065.1 GCA_020848745.1 Deltaproteobacteria bacterium
CTCGCCTTGCACCGTGTCAGCGAGCGCGCGCTTTACCCGAGGACGTGAGGGGCCTCAACCACGCGCGCACCCGGTACCGTCCTCGAGCTCGTGTCTAAATTTCTGCGCTTCTCGAAGATCGCCAACAGAGAGCTTAGCGACATAAGACTCACCGTCAGCTTGCAGCCCGCCCGGCCCGACGCTCACCCGTTCCGTCACCCCCGTCTGCCGGTCGTGGACGAAGACATCGCGCGTAGCGTTCGTGTCGCGGCGGGGTTTGAGGAGATTCGTGGCATCGCTGATGAACGCCACGAACCGCCCGTCCGCCGAGATCGCAACGACATCCGAGGCGTTGTCAGCCTCGAGTCCGCCCGATGCAACGCTCACCCGCTCCGTCACCGCCGTCTGCCGGTCGTGAACGAAGACGTCCGTCGTAGCGTTCGTGTCGCCGCCGGGCCCGAGGAGGTTCGTGGCGTCGCTATAGAACGCCACGAACCGCCCGTCCGCCGAGATCGCAAAGCCACCCGATTCACCGTCAGCCTGCAGACCGCCCGGCCCGACGCTCACCCGTTCCGTTGCCCCCGCATGCCGGCCGTGGACGAAGACGTCCCTCGCAGCGTTCGTGTCGCCGCCGGGCCCGAGGAGGTTCGTGGCGTCGCTCGCGAACGTCACGAACCGCCCGTCCGCCGAGATCGCAGAGCTAAACGACGCGCCGTCAGCCTGCAGACCGCCCGGCCCGACGCTCACCCGCTCGGTGAGCCGCTTGGCCATCGCCGCCTCCGAGCTGCGCACGAACACCAGGCCGTTGGAGACCACCAGGGGTTGCCCATCGATCTTCGGCGCCGCGTCGACGGCGCGGAGCGGCGTGCCATAGTTCGTCTCGCCGACACCGAGGCGGACGATACGCAGGATCGCGTCGGCGAAATCCTCGTCGCCGTTTTCGATGCAGCGATTCTGATCAGCCTCCGATTCCAGAAAGGCCAGCACGTCGTTCTCCACCTCGACGGCCGGAAAACTGAACGGCGGTTGCTGGATCTGAATGATCGCCCGTCCGACGACGCCACAACCGGCTGGCCCGCCGAGCGCCTGCGCAACGCCGGTGGTCCGGTCGTGCAGCGTGGCCACCGTGTCGAGTTGATCGCCGTCACCGTTCAGGTCCTGCAGGGCCACCGCCTCGCTCGTGGTGAAGCCGCGGAGCGCCGCGGTCTTCTCGCGGAGCGAGTCGAGATTGACCGGCGACTCGGCTTCGAGCGCGTAGTTCACACACGGATCGCCCACACCGCAGCTCGCCGTGCACATCGCGCCGGTGTCCTGGCACATCCCCGCCTGTGGCGTCGGTGTGGTGATCTGCGCGCGCGGCAATAGCAGCGGCCCCACATCGACCAGCGGACTGAAGTCGAAAAGACGGCCGCAGGGACCGTTGCCGCCGCAGTCGCCGTCCGTCAGGCAGGGCGTCGTGGGGGCGCCGACGCACGTCGTCGGACAGACCCCGCCCGGGCACTCCTCGTTCACGTTGCAGGGCCGGCCGTCGTTGGCGCCGCCCTGACAGGTACCGAAGCGCCGTCCGAGCCGCAGGATCGTGTATGGCGCGTCCACCGAACCGAACAACGAGACGACACTGGGATTCGGCATGCCCGGGTCGATCTTGGGCTCGAAGATCGGCGGCAGCTTGCCGCCCTCGGGCGTGTACGAGCCGAAGAACACGGCATCCGGAACGGAAAACGGCAACCACGGCAGAAGGCGCGTGCGCAGCAACCGCGGCACTGGCACGGCGCTCGGCACCAGCACGCCTTGCCAACTCACCGGCAGCAGCAGGTTGCCGGCGCTGTCGACGCCGAAGCGCAGGTTGGGGGCGGTCGGATTGCACGGCCCGGGCGGATCATCCGTCGCGGCGAGCGCGTAGCAGTCGCTCTGGTAGTCGTTCGGGGGCGGCAACGCCGTGAAGTGCGGGAACGTCCCCAGCAAGACGGCGGTGCCGCAGGCACCGTCGTTGGCGTAGAAGTCGTCGACACACGCGAGCAGACCGGATTGACTGGTGCAGGGGCTGGTAGCTAGCCCGCAAGGCAGCGGATCGCCCGGCGCGCTGACCGCGATCGCCGCCGGGCCGGCCAGGGTGTCGTCGTCGTCACCCGGGGTACACGTCCCGCTCGGGCAATCGCTCGGCTGCATCGGCGTGCAAAACTGGCCAGCATTGGTACCGCCGGTGCACTTCGCGCGTGTGTCCGGGAAACGGAAGCTCAGGAAGCGTTGGCCGTTATGGTCGGCCATCTCCAGACCGGCCGCCGCACCCGCCACGCACGTAGCCCCACCGCCGCCGGTGAGCGCGTCGGCGCATGCCTCGAGGTAGGGCGTGATCGCGTCGCAATCCGCAGCGGCCGTAAGCACGATGGCGTTCCGCGGGCCACTCGGGGGCTGAAAAACCACGGTCACGACGTGATCGGTGGCGTTCACGGTCAAACCCGACGACGTCGCGTCGCAGTTCCGCATCGTCACTTCCAATCGCTCGCCAGGCGCCGCGTAGGGCCGATTGGTGGCGCCGAGTGCGCCGTTGAACGCCTTCGCCGTGCCCGGGATGAGGTTGCAACCCGCCCACGCCGTGCGCGCGACGCACGGTATGCCGGCGACGAACAGGACCAGGATGGCGCGCAACGCCCCGTGCCATCGACGATGGGGAATCACGAGGGCCTCGCGTGGCGCTTCTTGTGAGCAGGCATACCGGCCGCCGAGCCGGCTTTTCGCACCGCCTGGGCGACATAACCTCCAAAGTCGGACGTTCGCGCTTGTACTGCCGTTTGCCACAGCATGGGCAGGTTTCGACCTGGACCGCCGTTTCACGCTAGAATTCGACCGAAAACACTGGATTTCGACCACCAGTCGCAGTAGAGTCGTTTTCGACCGTACATGCAGATGCTCGTCATTTTTCGACCCTAAGAGGAGTTTTTCGACCATGCCTAGGACAGGCCGTGAGCCTTCAACCTTCCAGGACGAGACCATACCGGCCGGCGCACGCCTCGCCGGCTCTGCGGCGCTCGCCCAACGGCTTGGGATCTCCGCGCCCGTTCGCCACCTCTCCTGCGTCTCCACCCAGTATGTCAAAGGCAGCTATCGGATCGAGGATGCCTGGACTGTCTTCGACCAACGGTATTGGCCGGGCGACGATCTGGCCGATCAACTCGGCTTCGCTTTGCGGCACGAGCCCCTCGATCTCGTCGCCCTCAGGCGTGTCTTCGAAGCCTTGCCGCCCGACGCTGTGAAGACGCTCACGCGTCGCGTGCCCAAGAGCGCAGCGTTGCGTCGCGCCTGGTACCTCTACGAAATCCTGACCGGCCGCATGATGGATGTCGAGGACAGCGCCCGCTCGACTGCCATCGATCTCCTTGATCCCAAGGCCTACTTCACATCGCGGCCACAGCTGTCAAAGCGACACCGCGTTCGCGACAACCTTTTGGGGAATGCCCGCTACTGTCCCGTCATCCGGCGTACTCCCGCACTCGAAGAGTTCATCAAGCTCAGGCTCGCGACCAAGGCGCAGGAGACCGTTGGGCGTACCGGCGCCCACCTGATTGCCCGCGCCGCGAGCTTCATGTTGCTGGCGGACAGCCGCGCCAGCTTCGAGATCGAAGGCGAACGCGCACCGCGAAACCGGCTGGAACGGTGGGGCAGGGCTGTCCTCCAGGCCGGCAGGCATCCCCTCACCTTACCCGAGATCATCCGCCTTCACGGGGTGCTCATTGAGGATTCGCGCTTCATCCACGCGGGATTGCGACCCGACGGTGTCTTTCTCGGGGAACGCGATCACGTCGGCGATCCCTTGCCCGAGTTCATCGGCGCACGCCCCGGCGACCTCGCGGACCTGATGCGCGGGATGCTGGAAGCAAACGATCGCATGCGCGACAGCGGCCTCGATCCCGTGCTCCAGGCAGCCGCTACTGCCTTCGGCTTCGTCTACATCCACCCGTTCCAGGACGGAAACGGACGACTCCATCGCTGCCTGATCCACCATGTTCTTGCCGAGCGGAAATTCACGCCGCCGGGCCTCGTCTTTCCGGTTTCATCGGTGATGCTTGACCGCATCGATGGCTACCGCACGACGCTTCAGGCCCATTCAGCTCCGCTCAAGCCCTTCATCGAATGGCGCCCAACGGCCGACCGCAACGTCGAAGTTCTCAACGACACGGCGGATCTCTACCGGTACTTCGATTGCACCGCTGCGGCCGAGTTTCTCTTTGCATGTGTCCGCCGAACCGTGGAAGACGACCTCCCACGAGAGATCGATTATCTGCGCCGCCACGACGAGGCGCTCCGCCGCATCATGGATGCGATCGAAATGCCGGACCGCCTCGCGGAAAACCTCGTGATGTTCATCCGCCAGAACAACGGGCGCCTGTCCACCAAGCGCCGCAAGGCCGAGTTCCAGAAGCTCCGTGACGATGAGGTAGCCCTCATCGAAGGCATCGTCAGCGATGCCTTCAGCGGATTTGAAGAAACAAGGAGTACCCCCGATGGCCGGCTCGACGTTCCAGACGCATCCGTTTGACCTTCACAAACTGCTGGAGGACTGCCACCGCGGCATCGTCCAGCTGCCGGATTTTCAGCGCAGCTGGGTATGGGACGAGGAGCGCATCAGAAGCCTAATTGCTTCCGTATCCCGCGCCTTCCCCGTGGGGGCACTGATGTCCCTGGATACAGGTGGTCCGGTCAACTTCAAGCCGCGGCCTGTCGAGGGCGCTCCGCCGGAAGCAAGACAGCAGCCGCCCCAATCCCTGCTGCTCGACGGTCAGCAGCGCATGACGTCGCGCTCGACGCGTTCGAGCTTGTGACCGCCATGTATGCCGCCGAGGGACATGAGCTGCGCAGGGACTGGTACGGAGACGACTCGGCAAAGGGGCGCCACCGGCGGTTCGCGGAAACGCTTCGGCCCGCGGGAATGGATACCGGCATTATCGCGGAGGTCGCGAACACCGATTTCC
>JADLHM010000066.1 GCA_020848745.1 Deltaproteobacteria bacterium
AGGAGGAGGGGGGGCGGCACACGCCGTTTTTCAACGGGTATCGGCCGCAGTTCTACTTTCGGACGACGGACGTGACGGGGGTCGCGACGTTGCCGGAAGGGACCGAGATGGTGATGCCCGGGGACAATATCAAGCTGTCGGTGACGCTGATCACGCCGATCGCGATGGACGAGGGCCTGCGCTTCGCGATCCGCGAAGGCGGCCGCACCGTCGGTGCCGGCGTCGTCACCAAGATCCTGGAATAGACGGTGAACGAGAAGATCCGCATACGGCTTCGGGGGTACGATCACCGGCTGCTCGATCAGTCGGTGCGCGAGATCGTCGATACGGTTCGCCGCACGGGCGGACGCGTCGCCGGTCCGATTCCGCTTCCGACTCACATCGAGCGCTTCACGGTGAATCGTTCTCCGCACGTCGACAAGAAATCGCGGGAGCAGTTCGAGCTGCGCACGCACAAGCGGCTTTTGGACATCCTCGAGCCGACCCAACAGACCATCGACGCACTCGGCAAGCTCGACCTCGCCGCCGGTGTCGATGTCGAAATCAAGCTCCAGTAACGACTAGGGCGGGCGAGCAATGGTGAGCGGGATCATCGGCAAGAAGATCGGCATGACCCAGGTGTTCACGGGCGAGGGCGGCCTCGTTCCGGTGACGGTCGTGCAGGCGGGGCCGTGCACCGTGGTGCAAGCGAAGACGCCGGCCCGTGACCGCTACGCGGCCGTGCAGCTCGGCTACGGGGCGCAGAAGGCGCAGCGCGTGTCGAAGGCGATGCGCGGGCACGTCGCGAAGTCGGCGAAGGGCCCATTCCGCGTGCTGCGCGAGTTCCCTGTGGGCGGCGATTCGGCGCTCGAGGTCGGCCAGGACGTTCGCGTCGCCGACGTGTTCCAGGCGGGTGACGTCGTCGACGTGACCGGCGTCAGCAAGGGCAAGGGCACCGCCGGCGTCATGAAGCGCCACCATTTCAGCGGATTTCCGGCGACGCACGGCACCCACGAGTATTTCCGGCACGGCGGCTCCATCGGTAACCGCTCGTTTCCCGGGCGGGTTTTCAAGGGGAAGCGCATGTCGGGCCGCACCGGCAACGCGCGCGTCACCGTCGCGAACCTGGAAGTCGTCGAGGTGCGCGCGGAGCAGGATCTCATCTTCCTGCGCGGCGCGGTTCCCGGCGCGCGCGGGGGCACGATCGTGATCCGGAAGCATGTGGGCGGCAAGGGCAAAGCCGGCACCGCAGGAGCAGAGTGATGGCCGATCAGAAAGCAGCCGCTACGATCAGCGCGCCGGTCGTCACCCAGGCGAAGGGCAGCGCGGGGACGATCGAGCTGCCGGGCGTGATCTTCGGTGAGCCGCTCCGCCGCGCGCTGCTTGCCGACGTGGTCCGGATGCAGATGGCCGGCCGCCGCGCCGGCACCTCGGCGACGAAGACCCGCGGCGAGGTGAGCGGCGGGGGCAAGAAACCCTGGAAGCAGAAGGGGACCGGCCGTGCCCGCGCGGGCAGCACCCGCTCGCCCCTCTGGCCGGGCGGTGCCATCGTCTTCGGGCCGCAGCCGCGCGACTACGGGTACACCATGCCGAAGCAGGCGCGGCGCACGGCGCTGCGCTCGGTGCTCGCGCAGAAGCTCCGTGAAGAGCGCCTCACGATCGTGGATCGGATCGAGTTCCCCGAGACCAAGACGAAGCACTTCGTGGCGATGCTCGGCGCTCTCGGCATCGACGACAGCGTCCTGGTCGTGATCGACGACGCCGACGTGCGCGTCGAGCTCGCCGGCCGGAACGTTCCGAACGCCAAGGTGCTGCGCGCCGCCGGTCTCAACGTCTATGACCTTCTCCGCTACCACCACCTCGTGGTCACGCGGGCGGCGCTCGATCGCATAAGGGAACGGGTGGCGGCATGAAGCGCGAGTACACCGTCGTCCAGGCTCCGCTCATCACGGAGAAGGGCACCTACGTCAACGAGATCGGCAACCAGGTCGTGTTCCAGGTGCGGCCGGACGCCAACAAGATCGAGATCAAGCGCGCGGTCGAGAAGCTCTTCAAGGTGAAGGTCGTCAAGGTCCGGACGGCCAACGTTCTCGGCAAGACGCGCCGGGTGGGTCGCTCTCTCGGGAGCCGCTCCGATTGGAAGAAGGCGTACGTCACCCTCGGTGAGGGGCAGCGCATCGACTTCTTCGAGCAGGTGTAACGAGCCATGCCGACAATCCTCTACAAGCCGACCTCGCCCGGAAAGCGCTTCCGCTCGGGCTTCGATTTCGCCGAGATCACCCGCGACGTTCCCGAACCGAGCCTGCTGGCGCCGCTCCGGAAGTCGGGCGGACGCAACAATCGCGGGCGGATCACTACCCGCCATCGCGGCGGCGGACACAAGCGTCGCTACCGGCTCGTCGATTTCCGCCGCAACAAGGAGAACGTCGCGGCGCGCGTCGCGGCGGTCGAGTACGACCCCAACCGCTCCGCGCGCCTCGCGCTCCTCCACTACGCGGACGGCGAGAAGAGCTACATCCTCGCGCCGGCCGGCCTGCGGGTGGGCGACAAGGTGATGGCGGGCGTCGACGCCGACATCCGGCCGGGCAACTGCCTGCCGCTGAAGAACATCCCGCTCGGCACGATGATCCACAACATCGAGCTGCGGGTCGGCAAGGGCGGCCAGATGGTGCGGAGCGCCGGCGGCGCCGCGCAGCTCATGGCGAAGGAGGGCGAGCATGCCCTCATCAAGCTGCCGTCGGGCGAGCAGCGTCTGGTCCGCATCGAGTGCCGCGCCACGATCGGCCAGGTGGGCAACCTCGACCACGAGAACATCTCGATCGGCAAGGCCGGCCGCACCCGCTGGCTCGGGCGCCGCTCGAGCGTCCGCGGCATCGCCATGAATCCCGTCGACCATCCGCACGGCGGTGGCGAGGGCCGCTCGAAGGGCAACCACCCGCAAACGCCTTGGGGCCAGCCGTCGCGCGGCTACAAGACGCGTCAGAACAAGCGAACCAACCGGTTCATCGTCATGCGCCGCAAGAAGTAGGCGCGGGGGCACATCAGCGTGGCACGTTCGATCAAAAAAGGTCCGTTCATCGACGAGCACCTCCTGAAGAAGGTGGAGAGCATGAATGCGTCCGCGGAGCGTAGGGTCACCAAGACCTGGTCGCGCCGCTCGACCGTCATTCCCGACATGGTCGGTCACACCTTCGCGGTGCACAATGGCCGCAAGTTCATCCCCGTGTTCGTCAGCGAGAACATGGTCGGACACAAACTCGGCGAGTTCTCGCCGACACGGACCTTTCACCAGCATTCGGGCGCTCGCAAGGCCGAAGTGAAGCCCGGCGCCAAGCCGGCAGCGAAGTAACTCGAAGGAACCGGCATGGAATCACGAGCAAGCACTCGCCACGTGCGCATCGGCCCGCAGAAGGCGCGACTCGTCGTCGACCTCATCCGCGGCAAGAGTGTGGAGGATGCGATCGGCGTCCTCGAGTTCAATCCGCGGCGCGCCTCCAAGGTCGTGGCGAAGACCTTGAAGTCGGCGATCGCGAACGCCGAGTCCAACCACAACGTCGACGTGGACACGCTGTACGTGAAGGCGGCGTGGGTCGACGGCGCGCAGACCCAGAAGCGATTCCTGCCGCGGGCGCACGGCCGCGCGACGCGGGTGATCAAACGGTCGAGCCACGTCACCATCGTGGTCGACGAGCGCAAGAAGGCGTAGGGGGCCAGAGGTCGATGGGACAGAAAGTTCATCCGAGAGGCTTTCGTCTCGGAGTCATCGAGGGTTGGGATTCGAAGTGGTACGCGGGGCGCGACTACGCGTCCCTCCTTCACGAGGACATTCGCATCCGTCAGTTCATCAAGCGCCGCCTGTATCACGCGGGCATCGCGAAGGTGGAGATCGAGCGCGCGGCCAACAAGGCGAAGATCAACGTCCATACCGCGCGTCCCGGCATCGTGATCGGAAAGAAGGGCGCCGAGATCGAGAAGCTCAAAGGCGAGCTCAACAACCTCACCGGCCGTGACTGCTTCATCAACATCCACGAAGTGCGTCGCCCGGACATCGACGCGCAGCTGGTGGCGGAGAACGTCGCTCTCCAGCTCGAGCGCCGGGTCGCCTTCCGCCGCGCCATGAAGGAGGCCGTCGCGCGCGCGATGCGCATGGGCGCCCTCGGTATCCGCATCCAGTCGTCGGGTCGCCTCGGCGGCGCGGAGATCGCGCGTCGCGAGTGGTATCGCGAGGGCCGCGTGCCGCTGCACACGCTCCGCGCCGAGATCGGGTACGGGCTCGCTCAGGCCTACACCACGTACGGCGTCATTGGCGTGAAGGTGTGGATCTTCCGCGGTGAGGTCATCACGCGTCAGGAAGAAGAGCAGCGCCAGGCCGTCGGCGCTTCGTAGGGTCGGACCATGCTCGCACCGAAGAAAGTCAAACATCGCAAAGTGATGAAGGGTCGCCGCGGCGGTTCGGCGTGGCGTGGCTCGGGCTTGGCGTTCGGGGATTTCGGGCTGCAGGCGACGAGCCGCGGCTGGCTCTCGGCGCGCGAGATCGAGGCCGCGCGCGTCGCGCTGACGCGCCACATCAAGCGCGGCGGCCGCGTCTGGGTGCGTATCTTCCCCGACAAGCCGCTCACCAAGAAGCCGGCTGAGACCCGCATGGGCAAGGGCAAGGGCAATCCCGAGATGTGGGTCGCGGTCATCAAGCCGGGCCGGATGCTGTTCGAGATGGAGGGCGTCGCTCCGGACGTCGGGCGCGAAGCGCTGCGACTTGCCGCGCACAAGCTCTCGATCGCGACGCAGGTCAAGGAACGCGCAGGAGCACACGGTGCGAGCTAAGCAGGTGCACGATCTTTCCGACGCCGAGCTCGACACGCGTCTGCGCGAGCTCGAGGAGGAGCTGTTCGGTCTGCAGCTGAAGCGGGCCACGAGCCAGCTCGAGAATCCCATGAAGATGCGGCTCGTGAAGCGCGACATCGCCCGCGTCAAAACCGTTCAGCGCGAACGTCTGAAGGTAGGTTGATCATGCACGCGCAACGCAAGACTCGAACCGGCACCGTCGTCAGCAACGCGATGCAGAACACCGCGGTGGTCGCCGTGCAGCGTCGCGTCCAGCACCCGAAGTACCGTAAGTTCTTGACGCGCCGCACGCGCTACCAGGCGCACGACGCGAACAACGAGTGTGAGGTCGGCGACACGGTCGTCATCACCGAATGCCGTCCGCTCAGCCGCCACAAGCGCTGGCGGGTCTCGAAGATCGTCGAGCGCGCGGTGAAGCTCTAGGAGCGAGCGATGGTGCAGGCAGAAAGCATATTGGACGTCGCCGACAACTCCGGCGCCCGCAAGGTCCTCTGCATCAAGGTGCTCGGGGGCTCCAAGCGTCGCTATGCGTCGCTCGGCGACATCATCGTCGTCTCGGTGAAAGAAGCGATTCCGAACGCCAAGGTGAAGAAGGGCGACGTGATGAAGGCCGTCATCGTGCGGACGGCGAAGGAAGTCGGCCGGCCCGACGGATCGTACATTCGTTTCGACAACAACTCGGCCGTCCTGATCGACAATCAACGTGAGCCGATCGGCACCCGTATCTTCGGACCGGTCGCGCGCGAGCTGCGCGCCAAGCGATTCATGAAGATCATCTCGCTCGCGCCGGAGGTGCTGTGATGCGTGCGGGTGCATTCCGGGTCGCGCGGCCGAAAACGAGCCGGATTCGCAAGAACGACACGGTGATGGTCATCACCGGTCGCGAGAAGGGCAAGACCGGCAAGGTGTTGCGCGTGGTCCGCGAGACGAATCGCGTCGTCATCGAGCGTCTCCACATGGTGAAGCGTCACCAGAAGCCGCGCGGACAGCAGGCGCCGGGTGGCATCGTGGAGAAGGAGGCGTCGATCGACCTCTCGAACGTCATGATCATGTGCGATCGCTGCAACGCGCCGGCGCGTATCGGGAGCCGCCGGCTCGAGGACGGCTCCGGCGTCCGCACCTGCCGGCGCTGCGGGGAGGCCATCGACAAATGAGCGCGACCAAAGCCCGCCTGCGGGAGCGTTACGCGCAGGATGTCCTGCCGGCGCTTCAGAAGGAGATCGGCTGCACCAACGTGTTCCAGGTGCCCCGGCTCGAGAAGATCGTCCTCAACATGGGCCTCGGTGAGGCGATCCAGAACGCCAAGCTCCTCGATGCGGCCGTGGAGGAGATCGCGACGATCGCCGGTCAGAAGCCCGTGGTGACCCGCTCCCGGAAGGCGATCGCGAATTTCAAGCTGCGCGAGAACATGCCCATCGGGTGTATGGTCACGCTGCGCGGCGACCGGATGTACGAGTTCTTCGATCGGCTGGTCAACGTCGCGCTCCCCCGCGTGCGCGATTTCAAGGGCGTGTCCGACCGCTCGTTCGACGGCCGGGGGAACTATTCGCTCGGCATCCGCGAGCAGATCATTTTCCCGGAGATCGACCTCGACAAGATCGACAAGGTGAAGGGCCTGACGATCTCCATTTGTACGACGGCGCGAACCGACGGCGACGCGAAGCTCCTGCTGCGCGCGCTCGGGTTCCCGTTCCGTAACTGAGGAGTCACGGTGGCGAAAACCTGTCTGCGAGTGAAAGCAACGCGGCGCCAGAAATTCGGCGTCCGGCAATACAATCGCTGCCCGTTGTGCGGGCGCGCGCGGGCCTTCTTCCGCAAGTTCCGGATGTGTCGGCTCTGCCTGCGCGATCTGGCGCGGAAGGGGCAGATCCCGGGCCTCATCAAGGCGAGCTGGTGACGCGATGTCGATGACCGATCCGATCGCCGATCTCCTCACCCGCATCCGCAACGGCAATCGCGCCCGCAGGGAGCGGGTCGACGTGCCGTGGTCCGCGCTGAAAGAGGCGGTGGCGCGCGTGCTCATCGCCGAAGGCTTCCTGCGTGACGTGACGATCGTCGGGGAGGTGCCGGCCAAGCAGCTCCGCCTGATGCTCAAGTACGATGACCAGCGGCGTCCCGTGATTAGCGGCATTCAGCGTGTGAGCCGCCCGAGTCTCCGCGTCTACGTTGGCAAGGAAGAGATTCCGCTCGTGCGCGGCGGCCTCGGCATCAACGTGCTCTCGACGCCCGCCGGCGTGTTGGTCGATCGCGAAGCCAAACAGCGCGGCGTCGGCGGCGAGCTGCTCTGCGCGGTGTGGTGAGGGTAGACGATGTCACGCGTTGGTAAGCAGTCGATTGCAGTTCCGGGCGGCGTGACCGTCTCGGTCGAGCCCGGTGTCGTGAGGGTGAAGGGGCCGAAGGGCACCCTCTCGGCGGCGGTGAGCCCGCTCGTCGAGGTGAAGGTCGAGGGCTCGACGGTCAACGTCGGTCGGCGCGAGGACTCGCGCGACGCGCGCAGCGTGCACGGCCTCACGCGCAAGCTCGTCGGCAACATGGTGACCGGCGTCAGCGAGGGGTTCCGGCGTGTGCTCGAGATCAACGGCGTCGGCTATCGCGCCGAGGCCAAGGGCAATGCCCTCCAGCTCGCCCTCGGGTACTCGCACCCCATCCTGTTTCAGCTGCCGCAGGGCGTGCAGGCGAAGGTCGACAAACAGACGGTCGTGACGCTCGAAGGCGCGGATCGTCAGGTCCTCGGCGAGACCGCGGCTGCGATTCGCAAGCTGCGTCCCCCGGAGCCCTACAAGGGCAAGGGCATCAAGTACGCGGAGGAGAAGATCCGTCGGAAGGCCGGCAAGGCCGTCGGCGCGTCCTCCTGAGGAAGACAGCAATGAGCATGTTCACCGATCAGCGCCGGCAGGCGCGCAAGCTTCGCCAGGCGCGGGTGCGGAAGAGTCTTCGTGGCACCGCCGTCCGTCCGCGCCTCTCGGTTTTCCGGAGCGAGAAGCACATCTACGCCCAGGTCATTTCCGACGAGACGGGCGAGACGCTCCTCACCGCCTCGACCCTCGCACCGGAAGTGCGCGGACGCGTCCAGAAGACCACGGACGTCGCCGCCGCGAAGGTCGTCGGCGAGGTCATCGGCAAATCCTGCATCGACAAGGGCATCACGGCGGCCGTCTTCGACCGAAACGGCTTCCTCTACCATGGACGCGTTCGCGCGGTCGCCGAAGGCGCACGCGAAGCGGGCCTCAAGATCTGACGGGAGCGTTATGGCGCGTGCATCGGTACGCCGCATCGAGTCCAATGGGCTCGAGCTGAAAGAAAAGGTCGTCCACATCAACCGCGTCGCCAAGGTCGTGAAGGGCGGGCGTCGGTTCAGCTTCAGCGCGCTGGTGGTCGTCGGCGACAACGCGGGTCACGTCGGGTACGGTCTCGGCAAGGCGAACGAAGTGCCCGAGGCGATTCGCAAGGGCATCGAGAAGGCCAAGAAGACGCTCATGACCGTGCCGATCGCGAACGGCACGATCCCGTTCCAGGTGATCGGGATCTTCGGTGCGGGCTCGGTGTTGCTCCGGCCGGCGTCCGACGGCACGGGCGTGATCGCCGGCGGTGGCGTGCGCGCGGTCGTGGAGCTCGCGGGCATCCAGAACGTCCTCACCAAATGCCTCGGCTCGAACAACCCCCACAACATGGTGAAGGCGACGATCCAGGCGCTCGCCGAGCTGCGCGAGCCCGAGCGGGTCGCCGAGCTGCGCGGTAAGCCGCTCGCGGAGATTCGCTGAGGTCCCCATGGCCGAGAAGAAGATCACGGTGAAACAAGTGCGAAGCGAGATCGGCGGGACGCGCCGGCAGCGGGAGAGCTTGCGCGGGCTCGGGCTGCGCGGCATCGGCCGGTCCGTGACGGTGCCGGACAACTCCGCGACCCGCGGCCTCATCGACAAAGTCGCGCACCTCGTGCAGGTCGGAGACTGACATGGAGCTGATCGACCTCTCGAATCTCCGGCCGGCGCCGGGATCTCGCCGGCCGCGCAAGCGCCTCGGCCGCGGCATCGGCTCGGGGACCGGCAAGACGTCGGGACGCGGCCACAAGGGCCGCGGCGCTCGCTCGGGCGGCAATACGCCTCCGGGCTACGAGGGCGGTCAGATGCCGCTCCAGCGCCGACTTCCGAAGTTCGGATTCACCAATCCGACGCGGATCACCTATGAGATCGTCAAGTTGGGCCAGCTCGATCGCTTCGCCGCCGGCAGCGTGGTCGACGCGGCGGCGCTCGCCAATGCGGGGTTGGTTCGTCGTGGGCGGCCGGTGAAGCTCCTCGGCAACGGCTCGGTCACCCGGGCGCTGACCCTCAGGGTCGACAAGGCCAGCGCGTCCGCGCGCGCGGCGGTGGCCGCCGCGGGGGGCTCGGTCGAGACTGCGGACGCCGGGGCGGCGCAGGAAGGCTGAGCGTGCTCGAAGGCTTCCAGAACGCATCGCGAGTTCCCGAGCTGCGGCGGCGCTTGCTCTTCACCTTCGGGATGCTCGCGGTCTGCCGCCTCGGGGTCGCCATTCCGACGCCCGGCATCGACAGCGCCGCGCTGCGGATGTTCTTCCAGGACGCCGCGAACAACTTCTTCGGCCTGGTGAACCTCTTCTCCGGGGGGGCGCTCGAGCGTTTCTCGATCTTCGCGCTCGGTATCATGCCGTACATCAGCTCGTCGATCATCCTGCAGCTGCTCACCGTCGTCGTGCCGTATCTCGAGCGGCTATCGAAGGAAGGCGAGGCCGGTCGCCGCAAGATCACGCAGTACACACGGTACGGCACGGTCGTGCTGTCGCTCGTCCAGAGTCTCTTCATCAGCATGGGCCTCGAGCAGATCCAGTCGCCGACCGGGGCGTCGGTGGTCCTGAATCCCGGCTGGGCCTTCCGCCTGATGACGATGGTCACCCTGAGCTCCGGGACGGCGTTCCTGATGTGGCTCGGCGAGCAGATCACCGAGCGCGGCATCGGCAACGGCATCTCTCTCATCATCTTCGCGGGTATCGTCGCGGGCCTCTATTCGGCGGTCGGTACGACCCTCCAGTTCATGAACGAGGGCGAGATGAGCCTCTTCGTCGTCATCGGGCTGGTGCTCTTCATGGTCGCGGTCGTCGCGGCGATCATCTTCATGGAGCGGGGACAGCGTCGGATCCCGGTGCAGTACGCGAAGCGCGTCGTCGGGCGGAAGATGTACGGCGGGCAAAGCTCGCACCTGCCGCTCAAGATCAACACGTCGGGCGTGATTCCGCCGATCTTCGCGTCCTCGATTCTGATCTTCCCGGGAACGATCGCGAGCTTCTTTCCGGACAGTCCGCTCGCGATCCGGGCCGCCGAGATGCTGCAGCCCGCCTCGGTCGTCTACAACCTCCTGTACATCGGGCTCATCATCTTCTTTTGCTATTTCTACACGGCCGTTTCGTTCAATCCGGTCGACGTGGCGGACAACATGAAGAAGTTCGGCGGATACATCCCTGGCATCCGGCCCGGCGTGAAGACCGCCGAGTACATCGATCGCATCCTGACGCGCATCACGCTCGGCGGCGCCCTCTACGTCGCGGCGGTCTGCATCCTGCCGACGATCCTCATCTCGCGGTTCAACGTGACGTTCTTCTTCGGCGGGACGTCGTTGCTGATCGTCGTGGGCGTGGCGCTCGACACCATGGCGCAAATGGAGACGCACCTCCTCACGCGCAACTACGAAGGGTTCATGAAGCGTGGTCGGCTGCGCGGACGCCGGGGTTGAGCGGCGCCGGCGTGGAGCCGAGTCGCCCCCGAGGGATTCGAAGCGAGCCCGAGTGAGCCATCGATGAACCTCATCGTCATGGGACCTCCCGGTGCCGGCAAAGGCACGCAGTCGCGCCGGCTCGGCGAGCACTTGGGTGTGCCCGTCATCTCGACGGGCGAGATGCTGCGGGATGAAATCAAGCGGAAGACGACGCTCGGTACGCAAGCGAAGCGCCACATGGACAAGGGTGAACTCATTCCCGACGCGCTGATGATCGGGGTCATCGAGGAGCGTTTGAAGCGCCTCGACTGCAAGCCCGGCTTCATCCTCGACGGATTCCCGCGCACGGTGGCGCAGGCGGAGGCGCTCCGCCGGATGCTCGAGAATCTCGGCGGTTCGCTCGAGCACGCGGTGAGCCTGTCGGTGCCGAACGACGAGCTCCTGAAGCGGCTTTCGGGCCGGCGGACATGTCGCGAGTGCGGAGCGATGTACCACATCATCTTCGATCCGCCGACCAACGAGGGCCTCTGCAACAAGTGTAACGGCGAGCTCTATCAGCGCGACGACGATCACGAGGACATCATCAGCTCGCGCCTCGAGATCTACGACGCCCAGACGGCGCCCGTCCTCGAATACTACCGCAAGCACCGGCAGCTCGTGGAGGTCGACGGCATCGGCGGGCGGGACGACGTGCTCGGCCGCGTCCTCGCGCGTTTGGGAGCCTCCAAGTCGTGATCCAGCTCAAGGCCCCCGAAGAGATCGAGGTCATGCGGAAGGCGAGCGTCATCGTCGCCGAGGTCCTCGCCGAGCTTCGCGCGATGGTCCGCCCGGGCGCCACGACCGAGGACCTCGACCGCGTCGCCGAGGAGCTCACCCGCAAGAAGGGCGCGGTGCCGGCGTTCAAGGGGTACGAAGTCGCGAACCGCGTCTTTCCGGCGTCCCTCTGCGTGTCGATCAACGACGAGGTGGTGCACGGAATTCCGTCGGTGCACCGCGTGCTCCGCGAGGGGGACATCGTCGGCCTCGATTTCGGCGTCCGCTACCAGGGCTTCTACGGAGACGCCGCGATCACGGTTCCGGTCGGCAAGGTGACGCCCGCGGCGACCGAGCTCATGGAGACGGCCCGGGACGCGCTCCAGGCGGGTATCGAAGAGGCGCGACCCGGCCGCCGGATCGGCGACGTGTCCGCGGCGATCCAGGCGACGGCCGAACGCAAGCGGTTCGCGGTCGTGCGCGAGTTCGTCGGCCACGGGATCGGCCGCCGTCTCCACGAAGATCCGCAGGTGCCGAACTTCGGACAGGCGGACCGCGGCATTCGCCTGCGCGAGGGGATGGTGCTCGCAATCGAGCCCATGTTGAACGCCGGCGGGCCCGAGGTCCACGTCAAGGACGACGGCTGGACGGCGGTGACGTCCGACGGCAGCCTCTCGGCCCATTTCGAGCACTCGGTCGCGATCGTCGAGGGCGGACCCTACGTGCTGAGCTTGCTATGAGCATGCCGATGCCCAAAGTCGAAGCCATCGCGGCGAGCGGAACGGTCCAGGAGTCGCTGCCGAATGCGACGTTTCGTGTCGCGCTCGACAACGGTCACAAGGTGCTGGCGCACGCGTCCGGCGCGCTCAGGATGCACTACATAAAGATCACTCCGGGCGACAAGGTGATGGTCGAGCTGTCGCCGTTCGATCTCAGCCGCGGCCAGATCACGACCCGGACCAAGTGAAATACGGAGTCTCCAGATGAAAGTACGCGCATCGGTCAAACAGATCTGCAAGAAGTGCAAGATCATCCGACGTGCGGGTGTGGTGCGGGTTCTCTGCTCCAACCCGCGCCACAAGCAGCGACAGGGCTGAGGACCAACGAACATGGCACGTATCGCAGGCGTCGATCTCCCCAAGGCGAAGCGCATGGAAGTGGCGCTCACCTACATCTTCGGCATCGGTCGCAGCACCTCGCGCAAGATCCTGCGCGAGGCCAACGTGAGCCTCGACGTGAAGACGGACGACCTCGCGGAGGACGATCTCACCAAGCTCCGGCGCATCATTGACGGCATGAAGGTCGAAGGTGACCTCCGCCGCGAGGTTGCGCTCAACATCAAGCGCTACGTAGATCTCGGCGCGTACCGTGGCCTCAGGCATCGCAAGAACCTCCCCGTTCGGGGGCAGCGCACGCACACGAACGCCCGCACCCGTAAGGGCCCGCGCAAGACGATCGCCGGCAAGAAGCAGGCGCCGTCGAAGGGCTAGAGAGGATCGGAGAGAAGCATGGCGAAAGCAGAAGCAGCCGCGAAGCCGGCGG
The DNA here is from genome assembly GCA_020848745.1 of Deltaproteobacteria bacterium. Taxonomy (NCBI): domain Bacteria; kingdom Pseudomonadati; phylum Myxococcota; class Myxococcia; species Deltaproteobacteria bacterium. The sequence continues at coordinate 12,838 of JADLHM010000066.1, forward strand.
CGGCCGACCGCGCAGCGGTACGGCGCAAGAAGACCAGGCGTGCGGTGCCTGAGGGCGTGGCGCACATCCACTCGACGTTCAATAACACGATCATCACCATCACGGATCCGACCGGCAACGTCGTTTCGTGGGCGAGCGCCGGAAACGTCGGTTTCAAGGGTTCGCGCAAAGGTACGCCGTTTGCCGCACAGCTGGCGGCCGAGGCGGCGGCCAAGCGCGCGATCGACGCGGGCATGCGCACCGTCCAGGTGTTCGTGAAGGGGCCGGGCGCGGGCCGTGAGTCGGCGCTGCGGTCGTTGCAGGCGGCCGGGTTCACGATCAGCCTCATCAAGGACGTCACCCCGATCCCCCACAACGGGTGTCGCCCGCCCAAGCGACGGAGAGTCTGAGGACGTAGCGTCGAAGCAAGACCGCCGGCCAGTCCGGACGGACGTGAGCGGATCGACCAGATCGGTCCAGGAGGTTCAGCAGCGTGGCTCGTTACCGAGCGTCAGTGTGCCGGCTCTGCCGGCGCGAAGGTTTGAAGCTCTTCCTCAAGGGGGAGCGGTGCTACACCGACAAGTGCGCCATCGAGCGGCGGAATTATCCGCCCGGCCAACATGGCCAGGGGCGCGTGAAGTTCTCCGAGTACAGCCTCCAGCTGCGCGAGAAACAGAAGCTGAAACGCATGTACCGGCTGCTCGAGGGGCAGTTCCGGAGGCTTTTCGACAAGGCGGACCGCGCCAAGGGGATCACGGGTGAGAGCCTGATGATCCTGCTCGAGCGTCGGCTCGACAACATGATCTACCGGCTCGGCTTCGCGAACTCGCGCGCCGAGGCGCGGCAGCTCGTGCGGCACGGCCATTTCCTGGTGAACGGACGCAAGGTCGACATCCCCTCGGCGCTGCTGAAGATCGGCGACGTCGTGACCGTCCGCGAGCGTAGCCACAAGGTCGTGCGCATCCAGGAAGCGCTCGAGCTCTCGCAGCGCCGTGGTGTGCCTGAATGGCTCGAGGTCGATCGTCCGAACTTCACCGGTCGTATCCGTGCGCTGCCTGCCCGCAGCGACTTGACCATGCCGATCAACGAGAAGTTGGTCGTCGAGCTCTACTCCAAGTAAGCGCGCATGGAGGTTCCAATGAACAGAAACTGGCGTGACATGATCAAGCCGAAGCGGCTCGAGGCCGACGAGAAGAGCCTCACCGCCACCTACGGCAAGTTCGTCGGCGAGCCCTTCGAGCGCGGCTACGGCACTACCATCGGCAACTCGCTGCGCCGCATCCTCCTGTCGTCGCTCTACGGCGCGGCGATCACGGCGGTGCGCATCCGCGGCATCCTCCATGAGTTCTCGACGCTGCCGGGCGTCACGGAGGACGTGACGGACATCGTCCTGAACCTGAAGGAAGTCCGGGTGAAGTTGCTCGACGTGCCCGTCGACACGATCCGGCTCTCGGTCAAGGGTGAGAAGAAGGTGACGGCGGCCGACATCGTGACCGGTCCGCGCGTCGAGATCCTGAATCCCGACCAGCACATCGCCACGCTCTCGAAGGAAGGAAACTTCGAGATGGAGATGGTGGTGAAGCGCGGGCGGGGCTACGTCTCCGCCGAGCACAACAAGGAGGAGGGCGATCCCGTCGGCACGATTCCGCTCGACGCGATCTTCTCGCCGGTGCTGAAGGTCAACTTCAACGTGACGAACGCGCGCGTCGGGCAGCGCACCGACTACGACCGGCTGGTCATGGAGATCTGGACCGACGGCAGCGTGAAGCCCGAGGACGCGCTCGCCTACGCCGCCCGCATCTTGCAGGACCAGCTCGCGATCTTCATCAATTTCGAGGAAGAGACCGAGATCGTCGAGCCGCTCGAAGAGGCAAGCGAGGGCAAGGTCAACGACAACCTCTTCCGTCCGGTCGACGAGCTCGAGCTGTCCGTCCGCTCGGCGAACTGTCTGCAGAACGCCGACATCAAGTTCATCGGCGAGCTCGTGCAGCGCTCCGAGCAGGAGATGCTCAAGACCAAGAATTTCGGGCGGAAGAGCCTGAACGAGATCCGCGAGATCCTGCACGAGATGGGGCTCGGCTTCGGCATGCGGCTCGAGAGCTTCCCGAACCGCGAAGAGCTCGAGCGCCGCCGATTGCAGAAGGAGAAGGAGAGCGCCTGATGCGTCACCTGAACGCCGGACGCAAGCTCAACAGGTCGGCGTCGCACCGCCGCGCGTTGTTCCGCAATTTGGTGACGGCGCTGCTCGAGCGCGAGCGGATCAAGACCACCGATGCCAAGGCCAAGGAGACGCGCCGTCTCGCCGAGCGCATGATCACCCTCGGCAAGGAGGGCACGCTCGCGGCGCGGCGTCGCGCGCTCACCTTCGTGCAGAGCCGCGCGGTCGTGAAGAAGCTTTTCGACGACATCGCGCCGCGCTTCAAGGAGCGAAACGGTGGCTACACCCGCATCATCAAGGTGGGGATCCGCCACGGCGATGCGGCGCCGGTTTCCGTGCTCGAGCTCGTGGCGCGCGCCGCGGATCTCGAGGCGGCGAGCGAGGGCGACAAGAAGAAGCGGCGGGGAGCGCCGCGCGGACAGAAGGCGCGAGCCAAGAGCGGGAAGGGCGACGCTCCGGCGAAGGCGTCCCGCAAGCGCGCCGCTGCCGGCTGAGGACGTCGCGACGTCCCGATGCGAGCGCCGCGCGATTCCTTCGTGCGGCGCTCTCTTTTTTGCCCGCCTGGCGGCCCCCGCGATTCTTGACTGCTCCCGGGAAAGCGCGTATCTCATCTGAAGATCACGGTTTTTTCCCGATGCAGACCATCTTTCATCGAGCGATCCGAGGCGCGTGCCGGTGGCGCAGGCGCGGCGCGACCTCCGCCCTCGGGGGGGCATGAAGAAGCCTCTCGAAGACGTGCTGCGCGATGCCTGTGAACGGGCCATCAAGGGGGGAGAGCTGGTTGCGACAACTCTCCCCCCTTTGTTTCTGAGCGTCCCGAAAGAGGCGGAGCACGGCGATCTCGCCACCAACGTGGCGATGGTGCTCGCGCGCGGCGAGAAGAAGCCGCCGCGTGCGGTGGCGGAGACCATCGTTCGCCACATCCACGATCCGGCGAAGATCCTCGCCGAGATCACGATCGCCGGACCGGGGTTCATCAACTTCCGTTTCGCGCCGTCCTACTGGTGGCGCTGTCTCGTCGACTGCGAGCGCGCGGCCGAGACGTACGGTCATTCGCGTGTCGGCGAGGGCGCGCGGCTGCAGATCGAGTTCGTGAGCGCCAATCCGACCGGTCCCCTGCATGTCGGGCACGCGCGCGGCGCCGTCACCGGCGACGCGATCGCGCGGCTGCTCGCCGCGACCGGCCATGTCGTCGAGCGCGAGTACTACGTGAACGACGCCGGCAACCAGATGGAGATGCTCGGCGCTTCGACGTATGCCCGCTACATGGAGCTCTGCGGCCGTCCGGTGCCATTTCCCGAGGAGGGATATCACGGGGACTACGTTCGCGACGTTGCCGCCGCCATCCGGGCGGCCGAGGGCGATGGCTGGGTCGATGCCGACGGGGACGCGGCGCGCGCCCATATGCGCGACCGTGCCGGCGGTATGCTGCTCGACGCCATCCGCGACGACCTGGCAACGCTCGCGATCGGCTTCGACGCATACGTGAGCGAGCGCAGGCTCCGCGACGACGGCGCGGTCGACGCTGCGATCGCCGCGCTCGACGAGCGTGGGGCCGTGTACGACGCCGACGGCGCACGCTGGTTCCGCTCGACCGAGTTCGGCGATGACAAGGATCGTCCGCTCGTGAAGTCGGGGGGCGAGTTCACCTACTTCGGCGCCGACGTCGCGTACCATAGGCACAAGCTCGCGCGCGGCTTCGACCGGGTCATCGACGTGTGGGGCGCCGATCACCACGGCCACATCCTGCGCATGAAGGCCGCGCTCACGGCGCTCGGACTGGATGCGGCGCGGCTCGAGGTGGTGCTCGTACAGGTCGTGAGCCTGACGCGTGCCGGTATGCCGGTGCGGATGGGGAAGCGTTCCGGGTCGTTCGTGACGCTGCGTGAGGTGGTCGAGGAGGTCGGCGCGGATGCGACGCGCTTCTTCCTGCTCATGCGCAAGTCGGATGCGCAGCTCGAGTTCGACCTCGATCTGGCCAAGCAGCGCACGGCCGAGAATCCCGTCTTCTACGTCCAGTACGGCCACGCGCGGATCGCGAGCATTTTCAAGCAGGCGGTGGCGGCGGGCTACGACGGAAGCGCCGTCGGCGCCGCGGATCCGAGCCGGCTCGTCGAGGCGGAGGAGCTCGGGTTGATCCGCATGCTGGCGCAGTTTCCCGAGGCGGTCGGGCAGGCGGCTCTCGAACGCGAGCCGCATCGGGTCGTGTTCTATCTCATGCAGCTCGCCGGCGACTTCCATCGCTACTACAATCGCACCCGCATTCTCGGAGAAGACCGTGAGCTGGCGCGAGCGCGCCTGCTCCTCGCTGTCAACGTGCAGAAGGTGATCCGCGTCGGACTGCGGCTGTTGGGCATCAGCGCGCCCGACGCAATGTGACGGGGAGGGGGACCGCATGGCCGGGAAAGGGACACGTCATCGCTTCGAGCTGAGTCGCCTCGAGATCGTGGGAGTCCTGGCGAGCGCCACGGCGGCGCTCTTCGTCGTGTTCCTGCTCGGCATGTACGCGGGAAGGGGCCTCGTCGAGCGCGCGGGCGAGAGCGGGCAGCAGATCGTGCGCAGGGCCGTCGCGCCGGCGGTCGAGCAGACCCCGGGTGCGGACGACGACCTCACGTTCTACGGCATCCTCGATCAGCCCGAGGGCGGGCGGGGCGAAGGACGCGACGCGCATGCCGGCTCCGAGCGCGCGGCCGCTACGGCGCCTTCCGCGGCGGCGCCGGCGAAAGCGCGCGAGGACGTCCAGGTCGCGAAGGAACCCGAGCCGACGCCGACGCCGTACCAGGCCGGGGTGGCGGCGGCGCCGAGGCGGGAGCCGGTGCAAGCCATGCCTTCCGCGACGCCCGTGCTGAAGGTCGAGCAGCGGCCGACGCCGCCCGCGACGGCCCGCGTCGCGGTCGCGCTCGCACCCGCCGCGGCACCGACGCCGGTCACGCGCACCGGGGCGAAGGGCGATTGGAGCGTTCAGGTGTCGGCGACGCGCGACCCGCGCACCGCCGACGGGGTGCTGCGCCGTCTGAAGAGCAAGGGCTACGACGCCTTCGTCCTCAAGGTGCGCCGGCGCGGGGAGACCTTCTATCGCGTGCGCGTCGGCCACTATGCGTCGCTCGAAGAGGCGCAGCAGGTGGTCACGCGTCTGCGGAGGGAGCCGGGCGTGCCGGAGGCGTTCGTCGCTTCCGACTGAGGGCGGGATGGGCGCGTGCACACCGAGCCTGGCTGACTTCCTCGAGCTGTCGCACGGCGGCAATCTCGTCCCGGTCTTTCGCGAGATCCTCGCCGACACCGAGACGCCCGTGTCGGCTTTCCTGAAGACGACGCGCGGCGAGCACGCGTTCCTGCTCGAGAGCGTCGTCGGCGGCGACAAGTGGGGCCGCTACAGCTTCCTCGGCTCGGAGCCGGCCGCGGTCTTCACGAGCCGCGGGACCGCGGTCTCCCTGGTCGAGAGCGGGAAGCCGGTGCGCACCTTCGAGGCCGCCGACCCCCTGGAGGCGCTGCGAACATTGCTCGCCGGCTATCGCGCGGTGCCGGTCGCCGGGCTCCCCCGCTTCTTCGGGGGGGCGGTCGGGTACGTCTCCTACGACGCCGTCCGGTTCTTCGAGCGCTTGCCGGCGCGGCTCCCCGACCCGCTCGGCCTCCCCGAACTCTATTTCATCGTACCGGCCAGCCTGCTCGTCTTCGACACGGTCGCCCAGTCGATCCGGGTGGTCGTGAACGTCGACCTGCGCGACCCGGCGACCGACCCGCACGCCGCCTACGAAGCCGCCACGACGCGTATCGACGAGCTCGTCGCGCGCCTCGCCGCGCCGCTCAGGTTGCCCGAAGCGCTGCCTGCCAGCGGGGAGAGCCTTGCCGTCACGGCGAACATGACGGCCGGCGAGTATGCGGCCATCGTCGAGCGCGCGAAGGAGTACATCCGGGCCGGCGACATCATCCAGGTCGTGCTCGCGCAGCGGCTCGAGACCAAGCTCCGCGCCGCGCCGTTCGACGTCTATCGCGCGCTCCGCACCGTGAATCCGTCGCCCTACATGTTCTACTTGAGGCTCGGAGCGCAGACGCTCGTCGGGTCGTCGCCCGAGGTGATGGCGCGCGTCGAGGATGGCGAGCTGACGGTGCGTCCGATCGCCGGCACGTCGCCGCGCGGGACCCAGGAGCTGGAAGACCGCGATCTCGAGCGAAAGCTTCTCGCCGACCCGAAGGAGATCGCGGAGCACATCATGCTGCTCGACCTCGGTCGCAACGACGTCGGCAGGGTAGCGAAGATCGGGAGCGTCGAGGTCACCGAGCGGCTCGTGATCGAGCGCTATTCGCACGTCATGCACATCGTCTCGAACGTGCGCGGCAAGCTCGCGGACGACCGCGACTGCTTCGACGCGTTCCGGGCGACGTTTCCGGCGGGCACGCTCTCCGGTGCCCCGAAGATCCGCGCCATGGAGATCATCGAGGAGCTCGAGCCGGTGCGGCGCGGCGTGTACGGCGGGGCGGTCGGGTACTTCGGTTTCAGCGGCACGATGGACACGTGCATCGCGATCCGCACCATGGTCATCAAGGATGGGACGGTGTACGTGCAAGCCGGCGCCGGCATCGTGGCCGACTCCGACCCCGAGCGCGAGCACGCCGAATGCCTCAACAAGGCGCGCGGGCTCCTGCAGGCGCTGAAGCGCGCCGAGCACCTGGCGCACGACCAGGAGCGCGGAGGGGCCGCCGCGTGACCACCGCAGCGAGGAAGCGAGCGCCGAAGGTCCTCATGATCGACAACTACGACTCGTTCACGTACAACCTGGCGCAGTACCTCGGTGAGCTCGGCGCCGACGTCGAGGTGCGGCGGAACGACGCGATCACGCTCGAGGACATCGCGGCGCGGAAGCCTGCCGGTATCGTGATCTCCCCGGGCCCCTGTACGCCGAAGGAAGCCGGCATCTCGGTGCCCGTCATCGAGTGCTTCAAGGGCAGGATCCCGATCCTCGGCGTCTGCCTCGGGCACCAGGCGATCGGTGCCGCGCTCGGCGGCGACATCGCGCGCGCGCCGCGCATCATGCACGGAAAGACGTCGCCGATTCACCACGACGGGCGCGGGGTGTTCGCGGGACTCGCGAACCCGTTCGACGCGACGCGCTATCACTCGCTGGTGATCGAGCGCGCTTCGCTGCCGCCCGACCTCGAAGTGTCCGCCTGGACGGCCGAGGGCGAGATCATGGGCGTCCGCCATCGCAGCCTGCCGCTCGAAGGCGTGCAGTTCCATCCCGAGTCGATCCTCACCCTCGAGGGCAAGCGTCTGCTGCGGAACTTCCTCGAGAGCCTGCCGGCGGACTGAGAGGCTGTGAAAAACTCCCCTCCCGTCGCCGGGCTTCAGAGCGCCGTCGCATCGCGGCGTCGCACGTCCTCGGAATACCTTCCAGGTATTCCTGCGGGTTGCTCCTTGCGCTGCTCGGCGCTCTTCGCCCGGCTCGGTCCGG